>DPSB01000343.1 GCA_003537495.1 Cytophagales bacterium
AGTTCGAAGGATTTAATATCCGTCAGCAGAAATACATTAACCGGTTTTTTAAAAGTGGTAAACGTCCGCTTACGTTTAATGAAATCAAGTCTGGTTTTTACCGCCTTGTGTCAGAGGATTATTTCAAAAATCTCTATCCGGGCTTTTCGTTTAACCAAGCCAATCAGAATTTTAATTTTATGCTTTCGCGAAGACCACAGAATAATTTTCCGGTTGACTTCGGGGGTTCTATCGCCACCCGCGGAATCAGTCATATTTACCTTGGCCTGAATTATTATCACTTCAATCGCACGCTTACACACGCCAACCTCAGTTTCTACCTCGGTAATTTTTATAAATCCGCGCAAGCAAAAGCCCGCATCGATATTCCCAATAGAGGTATTTATTACCTGGAGCCTTATGCTACCGTTAATACGTGGGATTTTCTGCAGGGCCGAGATCTGTTCAGGAGCAAAACAAACCCTACTGCGCTTTCGCGGATTGATCGGAAAGTAGGTGCCGACTTTGCTATTCCATTTGGTAAAAATTATAAACTCAGTTTAGGTGGTGCTTACATCAACAACCGAGATCAGTATGTTAATTCGCCCGTGTTAATCTCAACCGATACCCTTGATGTGCTTCGACTAAATGGCTTAAGAGGTGAAATCAATGTTTCATCCAACACCCTTAACCGAAAGCAATACGCTTCTGTGGGCCGCAACTTTATGTTATCATTAAACATGTTTCGCCTCAATGAAAAACTGGCACCGGGCAATACTTCTATTCTCACCGAAACGCAATCTCAACCCCGCAATTGGTTACGCGCACGTGTTACGCTCGAACAATATTTTAAGAAAGGGTTTTATAGTTCGGGCTATTTGTTTGATGGCGTTATTTCAAACCAACCCGTGTTTAGTAATTATCAAGGCTCTATTATTAGTGCACCCGGTTTTAATCCAATGCAGGATAGTCGCACACTCCTGCTCGAAAACTTCAGAGCTTACAATTATATTGCGGGCGGTTGGCGAAATGTTTTTACACTTCGCAAAAGTCTTGACTTCCGGTTGGAGGGCTACCTGTTCAAACCCTTCGAGGCATTGGTGCCCGGACAAAATCAGGGAGTAACCCTTAGCCGCGACCTTACCAAGATCTATTTTGCAGCCACAGCAGGTTGGGTACTCCACTCTTCGGTTGGCCCCATAAGTTTGAGCGTAAATTATTATGACGATGCCCAAAACGAGCTTGGCGTTCTGTTGCATGTAGGCTACCTTTTATTCAATAAGGCGTCCACTGATTAAGTCTGAGCTATTCGCCATAACGTTCTCTTGTCAGATAGATGTAATTATTTTACGCTTTTTTAATTTTTAGCTATGTTTATACTTCGATTCTAATACCCTTTCGGGAAACCTATGACCAAAAGATTTCTTCTGTTTTTAGTAATTGCGGTGTGTTCATTGTCTGCCTTTGGCCAGTCTGTTCAGTGGGCCACCAAGGTTTTAGATGTTTCCACTGAGCTTACACCCGTGCAATACTCTGCTCAGCAAGCATTGGGTAAGCCAAACGTGTTACCTGCCGGTGGCCAGAACCCCGGTGCCTGGACTCCCGATAAACCAAAACGTTCTGAGTTTATAAAATTGGGTTACGACAAGCCCATGCAAATTCAACAGATTGCAATTGCCGAATCATACAACCCGGGTGCCTTGTACAAAGTGTTTGTGTACGATGAGGCTGGCCGCGAATATCAGGTACATACCTTTAGCCCCATGGCCGTGCCCCTACAAGGGCGCATGCTAAATGTGTTTGTAGAAAAAACAACGTATAAAGTTACTGCCGTTAAGCTGGAGTTTGATGGTAGCGCACTACCCGATTATTTTTCTATTGATGCGGTTGCTATCTCCGATTCGCATATTCCCATTATTGCCAACATTAACCTTCCCGAAATGCTAAGCAAGGGTTTGGTGGTAGAGGCGTTAGACAGTAACGTGAATAGTGATGCGAGCGAGTACAGCCCCCTGCTATCGCCCGATGGAAAAACGCTTTACTTCAGTCGCAAAAATCACGCAGGCAATGTGGGCGGAGTAAGCGATAAAGAAGACATCTGGTACTCTGAATTAGGCGCTGATGGTAAATGGTCTCTCGCCAAAAACATTGGTCCACAATTAAACAACAGCCAACCCAACTTTGTAAACACTGTGGCAGCTACACCCGATGGTAAGTCGGTGGTTTTACTATTAGGAAACAAGTACCTCGAAAAGGGTAAGATGGGTGCCGGTGTTTCTATCAGCACCAATGTGGGCGGAACGTGGAGCGAACCAAAAGCCTTAGAGATTGAAAACGATTATAACTACAACGAAAAGGCAAACTACTTTTTGGCCAACACACGTAAAGCATTGTTAATGTCGGTTGAGCGCGAAGACTCAGAAGGCGGACGCGATTTATATGTAAGCTTTGAAAAAGAAGATGGCAAATGGACAGAGCCGCTTAACCTTGGTAAATCTATAAATACCGTTGGCGAAGAGTCAGCCCCATTCCTTGCATCCGATGACAAATCGCTTTACTTCTCATCAAATGGATTTAGCGGTTATGGTGGTAGCGATGTGTACATGTCCAGGCGGTTAGATGATACCTGGACCAATTGGTCGGCCCCAGAAAACTTAGGGCCAGACATCAACACCAAGTTGGATGATCTGTTTTTTAATATTCCTTCAACCAGTGAATTTGCATACTACTCGCGCGGAGTAACGGCCGATAACACAGACATCTATAGAGTGAAGATGCCGATGTTCATGACACCCGATCCAATTGTGATCGTAAAAGGTAAATTGATTGATGCTAAAACCGGTGAACCCATTGGTGCTAAAATTATTTATGAACGTCTTCCCGATGGAAAAGAAGTGGGTGTAACACATTCCGATCCTAAAACTGGAGAATACGAAATTCATTTGCCGGGCGGTCATTTATATGGTTTCCGGGCTGAGGCCGATGGTCATATTTCCGAGAGTCAAAATCTGGATCTGCGTGGCTTCACTAAAGATGGTACCCTGGCCAATAAAGACATAACCCTTGCGCCAATCGAAGTGGCGGTGGTAGATGTAAACACAACCATCAAACTCAATAACATTTTCTTTGATTTCGATAAGTCTGAATTAAAGGCTGAGTCGTTCCCTGAACTTAATCGTATTGCTACTATGATGAAGGAAAAGGGGACTATGCAGGTTGAAATTGCCGGACATACCGATCCAGTAGGAACCGAAGAATACAACTTAGGTTTGTCTGATCGCAGGGCAAAAGCAGTAAAATCTTATCTTGTAAAACAAGGTGTTGATGCTGCAAATATTACCACGGTGTTCTTTGGCGAAAGCAAGCCCCTTGATACTACTCAAACCCGTGAAGCGTATCGCAAAAACAGAAGAGTTGAGTTTAAAATCATAAAGCTGTAAAAAAATGAAGGTTCTTTTTTCTGTATTGCTTATCGGTTTTTCGTTTGCTGCATTTGCACAAACCGATACACTGATTTACGCACAAGGCAACATTACCAGTGCTGCCACAAAAGAACCCGTAGTTGCAAGAATCTCCTATCAAAGTTTGCCTTATGGAAGTAAGGTGGGCTTTTTTTCAGGGAGTTCATTTTTATTTCCGCTTTTCGATAACGAGAAGTATTCCATAATGATAGAAGCTGCGGGTTATGCCCCTGCGAAATATATACTTGATCCGGCAGAGGCAAACGGAGAACGCAAAGTTTTGCGCGACATTGAATTGGCGTTGCCTTCTGGTGCTGCGCACAATGCCGAAAGCACGCACACGGTAGGTAAAGTAATGCGGCTTAGCGATTTGAATTTTGATGCTGGTCGCTCTGTTATCTCTGGTTCATCTTACCCTGAACTAGACGAAGTTGTGCTGATGTTAAAAAACAATCCGCGCATGGTTATTCAATTGGAAGGCCATACCGATGTTCGCGGAAACGCCAATGCAAATCTTAAATTATCAGAAGAGCGGGTGAAGGCCGTAAAAGCCTATCTGGTTTCGAAAGGCGGAAGTAAAGGTCGAATCAAAACAAAAGCTTTTGGTGGTAATGCACCAATCAGCCGTGAAGACACGGAAGAGGCTCATTCACTTAACAGAAGAGTTGAGCTACGGATTCTGGATAACTAACGGGCAGCAACGGTAGCGTTACCGCGAATGTATTTTGCAAAGGGCCTGATCAGGTCCTTTTTTGTTTCATCACTGATCGAACTATTGGCGATAGCGGTAATGAGAATAGCCGCAAACTCGGTTGTGCGAGGCGAGTCATAAATCTGTACTGCTTCTTTCAATCTCTGCGCACAAACTTCATATTGCTGATTGTTGAAAGCTACTACCGCCTGATTAAAAAGTAGTAAACCAGAAAGTTGGTTCGGTTGAATGACCCGATAAAGATTTAGATCGAATTGATATTGAACGCTTCCCGAATTACTGGCCGACAATTGGTTTTGTTTATACATAGAAATGCGATCCCGAATCTGCTCCGGGTTTGTAACAAAGCCATTTACTCTGTCGGTTGATTCCAGTAACACCGGCCCATTTTCTGTTTGCACTGAAATGAAAATATGATAATTGGTTTCAATCAAATGAAAATCATAATCAAACGCATCTAAAACTACGGCCAGTAAACTCGTTGCGCTCAGGCAATCGTATTTGCCTTTTTCAAAAATTTCTGGAAACTGGGTGTACGGTTTATAGGTTTTAAAAAACCTGCGGTGCGATTCATTGAAAACCATTCTCAAAAACTCTTCCTCACTTCGGTTTGATTGCCTCGAGCGTAGAGTAGAGATGAAGGTATTTACGCGGGCTTCAATTGCCTCCGGTTTTTTTGCCTCGTAGGTGCTAAGTAATGTCGGTAAAATGCCCTGACTTTTCGCTTCCGCGAAAGCGAGACAGAGCAACATAACATAACACAAAACCCCTCTTAACATTACCCGATTATTATCTAAATCAGGTTCAAGTTAACATTTAGGTAATATTATGCAAACTGGCTTAACATTACGGTAACATTGGGCGCTGGGGTAGGTTGGATTTTGGCATTCATTTTCTGACTTTCACTTAACATTTTGACTGTTTATGGAAAAGCTGGCCGGGATTGATGCTGATTTTAGAGTGATGTTTGAAAAACACGTGACCCGTGCCCAAAAGTTGCGAACCGAACCCTGGCAAAACCGTAAAAAGCTGATCAAATCGTTTGGTGAGTTTGTGATGCAAAACCGTCAGCGCATTCATGAAGCTTTAAGAGCCGATCTTGGAAAATCGGAAACCGAAACCGACATCTCAGAAGTCTTTCCATTAATTACAGAAATAAAACATGCCGTTCGCGAGCTTGGCAATTGGGTTGAACCCGAACCTATAGATGCACCCATTACTTATCTGGGTACCACCAGCGAGTTACAGTACGAACCCAAAGGTGCTTGCCTGATAATCGGGCCGTGGAATTTTCCATTTATGTTAACCCTGGGCCCGCTTGTTTCTTGTCTGGCTGCCGGTAACACGGCTATCATTAAACCTTCTGAGTTAACACCAAACACTTCGCAACTTATGCGCGATATGGTGAAAGAGTTTTTTGAGGAAGACCTTGTTACGGTAATAGAGGGCGATGCACAAGTGGCTATGCAATTGCTCAAACTTCCATTCGATCATATCTTTTTTACCG
>DPSB01000497.1 GCA_003537495.1 Cytophagales bacterium
TTGTTATTGAACTTTCGTAATTAAATAGATGATCTTTTCTCTTGCGCTTTGCAACAGCATACTCCAACCCAAGAAATACAAAAAAGGCCGGGATGATAAACGCTACAATAGTCAGATCGGGCTGCATAAAAAATATTTTTGCAAATTTAGTCTATTAATTCTATAGACTTTATTGACAATTTAGAAAATGTTTATACTTGTACGCAACATTTATAAAGAACGGGACGAGAGACAGGCTCAAAGAATCCCTGGCAACTTTTAGTGTTAAACTGAATAAGTGCCACAACCTGCCCAAAAAGGGAATTATAAATTTCTGGTTATGAAAAAAATGAAAATCACCTCAACACAATCCGGACGTTCAATGTCCATCGGTTTGCACTCAACATCCGTAACTTTTGTTTCGGGATGCATGCGTTGTTGATGCTAGGCCTCAATCATACAATCAATTTAAGAAATCCCCTCATGGTAGTATATAAGGGGTAAGGCGTGGGGAATCTTCAGCGAAGTGGAATCCCCGCCCTTTAAAAATTCAAATAAATCTCTATCAATAATGAGCAACATCATCAATAGACCTGTTGGCATATTTTACGAACATCCATCTTGGTTTAAACCTTTGTTTGAAGAACTGGAACAAAGAAGAATTCCGTTTGTAAGGCTAAATGCAGCTCAACATCACTTTAACCCGCTGGAGCGCGATGTACCTTATAGTCTCGTGATCAACAGAATTAGTCCATCCGCTTATTTAAGAGGAAATGGTCAGAGTATTTTTTATGCCACCCAATACATAGAACACTTGGAGCGTTTGGGTGTGCCGGTAATAAACGGATTACTTGCGCAGTCTTACGAAATCTCTAAAACCAAACAATTAGGATTATTGGCATCCCTTGGGTTACGATTTCCAAAGTCGCGAATTGTTAATCATGTTAACCAGATTTTAGCGGCAGCTAAAGCTTTAAAATTTCCGGTTCTGGTAAAAGCGAATATAGGCGGAAGCGGTGCAGGCATTACACAGTTTGATACTCCTGAAAGCTTGAAGAAGGCTATCTTCTTAAATCAAATCAGTTTCGGAACAGATCAGGTAGCGCTTGTGCAGGAATACCTTGCGCCAAAAGACGGTCACATTGTGCGGGTAGAAACACTGAACGGAAAATTCCTGTATGCCATAAAGGTTTATCCCACCCGGAAAAGTTTTAATCTATGCCCGGCTGACTTATGCGAGGTGCCGGCTTATACCAATTCAGAAGCTTGCATTGCAGAAGCCGCCCGCAATGGAGTTAAAGTAGAAAAATATAATCCGCCCAAACAGATTATTGAAGATGTTGAGCGAATTGTAAAATCGGCACGTCTTGATGTAGGCGGTGTAGAATATTTGTTGGATGAGCAAGGTGAACCTCATTATTATGACATTAATGCGCTCTCCAATTTTGTAGCGGATGCAGTAAATATTATTGGATTTAATCCTTATGTAAACCTGGTAGACTATATCGAGAGTCGCCTTCAACCGGTTTTTCAAATTGATCAAGAACCTGAATTTCAAAAAGAAGAAGTATAATGTTATGAAGCCTATTAAATTTATTTACATCTTATTTTTTGCTACGGTATTTCTTTCATGCAAAGAAGAGCCTGGCTACCTGCAAATAGGTACTTGGCGGGGAACCTTTAATACTCAAAATATTGAAATCCCATTCAATTTTAAAGTAGAGGATGATACGGCAGGACTTGTAAAAGTTTTGCTTACCAATGGAGAAGAAAAATTTCAATTGGATAGTATTCGATATGAACGCGATTCGGTTATTGTTCCTATAGATGTTTACGATGCTCAGTTAATAGGGAAGCTTAACGGAGATTCCTTAACAGGATACTTTCGAAAAAATCAATCGTCAAAACAAGGCATCCCTTTTACTGCTGTTCGCGGTCAAACTTCCCGCTTTGTTACCAACTCAACAAAGCCTGTTATTGTCGAGGGCAAATGGTCGGTAAGTTTAATTAATGAAAAAAATGAAACCCGCTATACAGTAGGTTTATTCAATCAGGATCATGCACAAGTAAACGGTACCATTCTTACTACTACGGGCGACTTCCGGTATTTTCAAGGTGTAGTTGATGCTGATAGTTTGAAAATTTCCGGGTTTAGCGGATCCAATCCGTCTCTGCTGCGGGCAAAAATTGTAGATAGCTTGCATTTAACTGGTGAGTTGATATCGCCAACAGGCAGAACACTTTTCGTTGCCATTAAAAGCGATACAGCAAAACTCCCCGATCCTTATGCGCTTACCTATTTGAAAGAAGGTTATGATAGACTTGATTTTACATTTCCGGATTTATCGGGTAAACCTGTTTCGCTACAGGATGAGAAGTACAAAAACAAAGTGGTAGTAATAACCATTATGGGAAGCTGGTGTCCTAACTGTGTGGATGAAGCTGCATTTTTAGCACCATGGCATAAAGAAAACAAGGCGCGCGGTGTAGAGATAGTAGCGCTTAGTTTCGAAAGAAAAGATGATCTTGCCTTTGCCCGTGAGAGAATCAATAAGTTTATTAAACGATTTGATATTGAATATGAAATTCTTTTTGCCGGATTGGCAGACAAGGCAAAAGCCAGCGAAAAACTCCCGGCTTTGAATCGTGTGCTCTCGTTTCCTACCACAATACTTATTGATCGGGCAGGAAAGGTTCGGAAAATACATACTGGTTTTTCGGGCCCGGCTACTGGAGCGTATTACCGGGAATTTATTCAACATTTTAATGAAGATGTAACCGCGTTGTTGAATGAGAGCGAAAATTCGATTTAAGATTTATGAAAAAAAAGAATCCGCCTTTGTATAATCAGGCTTACATATCGGTTGGACAAGGCCCAGTAGTAATTTTATTGCATGGTTTGTTTGGCAATCTTGCCATGTGGAAGTCAGTTATTGATGTACTTAAATCCGATTACAAGGTAATTGTTCCAAGGTTACCCCTGTTTGATTTAACCATTGAGAACACAACGGTAAAGTACCTGACTAAAACATTGCACGACTTTATCGACTGGCATCAACTTACCGATGTTACCCTGATTGGTCATGCTTTGGGAGGACAGGTTGCGCTGATGTACACACACCAATATCCCCAGAATGTAGATCGGTTGATATTAACCAGCAGCACAGGCTTGTTGGAAAAATCTCCTTTTACAGAAGCGGATGCTTATATTGATGATTATGAATATATTCAGGATAG
>DPSB01000160.1:0-14870 GCA_003537495.1 Cytophagales bacterium
GTGCTCTTCCGATCTACTGTTGCAATGGCTTGATAATTTTACAGATAGTCCCAAGTTCACGTTCATCACTCATGGTGAAACAGCCAGTGCCAATACACTTGCCGAAAAACTGAAAGCTAAAGGCTGGAATGTAGTGGTACCACAATACCTGCAGACGTTTGAATTGTTTGATGGTATTTAATGCATCCTTGTATAAAATTTTTTATTGCTACAATTTCGTTTGGCAGGTAGCAGGTTGTTATAAAACACATTCCTTATCTTTATTAATTCAAACTTGTTACTATGAAAGTCAGGCTTCTGTTTAGTCAATCTTGTATTGTTGCACTTTTGGGTTTAGTAGGTTGTACCGAAAATGAGCCCGGCCCCGAAGGATTGATGAGTCTCTTTAAAATTACCCAGGAACCAATTGGCACAAATTGCAGGTCGGGTGGATTTAAAATTGAAACAGGTATTGATAAAAATCGCAATCAGTTATTGGATGCCGATGAAATTCAGAATTCAGTTTTTATCTGCAATGGTGCCAATGGCAGTAATGGCTCTGACGGAGACGATGGAGAAGATGGGTTTGTAAGCTTGATTAAAGTTACGCCTGAACCAGTTGGCCCCAATTGTTCAACGGCTGGCAATCGCGTTGATACAGGCATTGATGATAACCGGAATGGCGAACTGGATGCGATAGAAATTGACAATACGTTTTACATCTGCAATGGCCTTAATATTAATTATGGAAAACACACGCTCGTTTTATCAGGCACATTAACCAATGAAGAAGCTGCTGAAATTATTGCCCGCGATTTAGGCACCGCTACACAAGAGGTAAAGATTGCCGGTTGTTCTAACTTGACAACACTGGATTTGAGTTTATTGAAAAGTGCTATTAAGATTGAAATCTTCAGTAACCCGAAACTCGAAACAATTAACCTGAATGGGCTTGTCTCTATTATCGGAACAATCCGGATTGAGAACCTACCTCAATTGGAAAGCCTTCAACTCGAGTCGCTTGAGAATTTTATCATCGATGACTATGAGTACACCCCAATAATCAAAGACATTAATGTTGACGAACTTACTTTTCCAAAACTTAAGAAGTTAGAGAATTTCTTGTCCTACGAACCATTAATTATAAATGGCGATTCCTGGACTTCCTTATCATTCCCTGAACTTACAGAAGGAAGACTCGAGATTTCAGGAGCAAATCTATCGTTAATAGCGTTACCAAAATTTGCTACTGGTGGATTTGTAATTCAGGAATCAGCTGCAATAACCACTATCTCCTTACCTGAATTTCTAAATGGTGATTTTTATTCCGGTTCAACACCGTTACTGGAAACAGTAAACCTGCCGAAATTCACTAATGGAAGCTATTTAATTTTCGATGCACCGGTTCTGAACCTACATCTTCCTGAATTTGTAAATGGCACTATAACGCTGGACAATGCTGCAGCATCTTTGTCCTTACCAAAATTCAGCACAGGATCATTCTCTGCACTTAGAACTGTCTTTACCGAAATTACACTACTTGAATTTTCTACAGGTGTTGTCTACATTAGCTATAATTCTGAATTAACTACAATCAACTTACCAAAGTTGGTGCCTTCGCAAGTTATTATCAGCTCTAACCCTAAGCTATCAGCAATAAACTTCCCAACATTTGAAAGCATTGGCGATAATTTCAGTTTAGAGATAAGTAATTGCAATTTATCAAGTGCGGCAATTAATACACTGCTGGCCAATCTTGCACAAATAAATCCCCCTATAACTGAAAGGACTATAAACCTGAGCGGTATGACACCTGCTGCTCCGCCAACAGGTGAAGGCATAACCAATAAAGACATTTTGATTACGAATGGGAATAATGTGATTACTGATTAATCGAATTTAACACCAATCATACTTGTCGAGTTGACATAAGTACCTTCGCAGCAAACTTACCACCAGGCGAATATTAAATACTGATAAAAGAAGCCGATGGACCTTTTGTTAACACATTCGATAGCCAGAACCACCTCATACCGGTTGTGGTTAAAAATCGCAGTGTGTCGCGCGGTGAGATTTCTATCAACTATTTGGCTGCATACTAATTTCAGTACCCATCAATTCAAGAAAATTACTTTAAATAAATGTAAATCCGCGCCCTTTCTCCGAATAGGACTAGGGGGTGGGGTTAATAATTCTCAACCCCCATGCAACCCCTGCAGCACAACCCGCATCTTGGTATTGATTAGCTGCTTTACATGGAATTTGAGGTTTACCGAGCCAAGGACATGGAACTGATTGAAGGTTGCAGGCGCAACGACCACCAGGCGCAAAAACGTTTGTACGATCGCTATGCCTCTAAACTTTACGCCTTGTGCTGCCGGTACATCAAAGACAAAATGGAGGCAGAAGATGTGTGGATCACAGCCTTTACCAAAATTCTGAACAAGATCGATCAATACACCGGTGAGGGAAATTTTGAAGGCTGGATGCGCAAGATTGTAGTGAACGAATCGCTCAGCTACCTGCGGAAGCACAAAAACATGTACCTGGAAACAGACATTGAAGCGGCCGACTACGAACCCGACTATCAAAACCTGGAAGCACACCTGGAGGCAGAAGACCTGATGAAGATGATTGAAGCGTTGCCAGCCGGGTATAGGATTGTGTTTAACCTGTATGCCATTGATGGCTACTCGCACAAAGAAATTGCCGAGCAGTTGAACATCAGTGAAAACACATCGAAGTCGCAATTGAGCCGGGCGCGTGTGGCCTTACAAAAAAGTTTACAAAACGCAGAGCAAGACTTGCTCTACAAACAAAAAGGAATATGAACCGAATAGATGAGCTTTTCAAAAACAAACTAGCTAATCACCCGGTGGCACCACCGGCTGATGCGTGGCAAAAAGTAGAAGCCGGTTTAACAAAAAAAAATAACGCGTGGGTTTGGCGCCTGGCTGCTGCATTGGTGTTGTTCGGATTGGTGAGTGGCGCCTGGTATATGTGGAGTAAGAATACCGAAGTACAACCTGAATTAGTACAACAACCTTTGCCCTCACCACAAAAAGAAATTCCGGTAGTGGTGCAACCGGAAGAACAGAAACAGAATCTGGTAGCTGAAACCGAAACAAAATCTAAATCAGAAACACTAACGAAGAAAAAGACAACCAAGACCAATACATCAGAAAGCAAAAAAGAAACACAACCTGAAAAGGAAAAGTTAGAAGAGCCACAGGTTGTACTATCACAAACCGAAGTATTGGTTGCTGAAAATAAAACAGAACCCGCTCCTAACCGCAAGCCTATTGTAATCCAATTTACATTGGAGCCAATGCCGGTTAATGTAACAGAACCAGCAGTTGCGTTAGCCAGTGCTGACGATGACAAGAGTGGTTTACAAAAGATTCTCGAGAAAGCGCGTGATATTAAAAACGGAGATAGCGAACTGGGTAGCTTACGCGATGCCAAGAACGAACTGTTCGCTTTAGATTTTAGAAAAGATAAAACAAAAAGAAATTGATTATGAAGCGTGAGATGATAACAATTGGATTAACCGTTCTGCTAAGCATGGCAGGATTTGCGCAAACCAAACCAGCCGACACCGTAGTGATAAAAGTAGGTAACGGTAGCAAATTGATATTGGCTGTGCAAGACAAGAAAGATCTGGAAACCATGAAGCAATATGATTTTCAGAAACTGATTACCGATTTGATTGCCAAATTAGAAAAGGAAGATACGGCAAAATTGCAGAAGGCTTCAATAGAATATTTGAAGCCCGACACGGCAAAAATTGCTGAAGTAAAAGAGGTTGAGAAAGCTAACACTAACGAAGACTGGGGTGTGGATTGGAGTAGCGATAATAAAGAGCGTAAAAAATTTCGCAAGCGTACTTATCATTCCATGAATTTCGATTTGGGCACAAACAACTACGTTACGCAAGAAGGTTTCCCCGATCAAAACAATAGTTTCTATACCGTAAAGCCCTGGGGTTCGTGGTATGTGGGCATCAACTCGGTGCAGCGTACACGATTGGCTAATAAGTTTTATATAGAGTGGGCGCTGGGCGCAAGCTGGTATAACTTCAAGTTTGAAAATGAACAAACTCAACTCAGTAAAGACGAAAACGTTGTAATCTTTCAACTCGATAGCCGCGATGCCGATTTTAAAAAGAGCAAACTCACTGCCGCGTATTTGAATGCCTCGTTAGTACCCATGCTGGATTTTGGTGGCAACAGACGCAAGCCCAGTTTCTTCGATGGCTATAATGCCGATTCCTTTCGGATAGGTGTGGGACCTTATGTAGGTTATCGTATAGCCAGCTACAGCAAGCAGGTGTTTAAAGAAAATGATGCCGAACGTAAACCCCGCAACCACGATAACTTTTACCTGAACAATATTCGCTATGGCTTACGCGCACAAATTGGCTTTGATGATATTGATCTCTTCTTCAACTACGATTTGAACGAACTGTTCGTAGAAAACAAAGGCCCGCAGTTGAATGCGTTTAGTTTTGGAATAACGTTTTAATTCCGGATTTAAGATTTAGAATTCAAGATTGAAGTAACAAAATCTTGAATTCTAAATTTTTACTTTGAATTGCCTATTGGGAGTCACGAAATACTAACGTGTACTTCAGTTGCAACACCTCACTTATGACAGGTTCACAAATTATTTCGCCCTCGCTCCAGTTATCCCAAACAAAATCAATCTTTAATTCATCTTTCTTCAGCGTAAGCGCATCGTAGTCAATACCGGCATCAAAGCCATCGTACTTACTTGTAACCTTCCAACCCTCCTGTTGCAAGTCAGCAATTACGGTATTCCATAATTCCGTTTTAATATCGCTGGCAATTTTCATGGTTAGTTTTATTTAAACGCTTCGCCTTTGCTCAACACCATTTCTTTTTCATCTCCTTTCAGGCGCAAGAGATTGCTAATCTGCGTAGGCGTGGGCCAATTTATAAAGTACCAGCCCAACGTAAACACGAAACCAACAGCAAAACCATTGTGATGTGTCAGTACAAGTGCTGTTGGCATACACAACGCTACCAATGCCATTACAATTAATCGTTTCATTATTACACTTCCCAGTTTCTCCAGCTTCAAACCGAGGCCGGTAAGTTTGGTCAGTTTCTGTGCTTGCCAGCGAACATAAAAATGAACAGTTGTTAGGGCTATTACAGCAAGTACGCTTATAGCGATTAACGCATAGTAAACTATGACATCGGTTAGTTCAAGCCCAAACGATGTGGTATAAATACTGGCATAATGATAAATAAAGATGATCAGGGGTACCATCATCAGTTGGTAGCCGGTATTGTTGAGTCGATAGAAATACTCTTTAACTGAGTTAAACTTCATTTTTTTGTACTTCTGAATTTTATCAAATTTAATTAATTACTTTAGCCTGTGATTTGTACCACACCATGGAAGTAACAGGAAATTTATCCCGCAAAGAACAAGTAATCCGCAGCGCAGCCGAATTGTTTCGCGAGAAAGGCTATGCGGCATCGTCCATGCGCGACCTGGCCCAGAAGCTGGGTATTGAAGCGGCAAGTTTATACTCGCACATTAAATCGAAAGAAGAAATTCTGCAACACTTGTGTTTCGATATGGCTGCCGAATTCAGAAAATCGTTGGCAGAAGTAGAGAAACAAAATGTATCGGCATCAGAAAAATTACGCCTCGGCATTATAGGCCACATACAGGTAATGGCGAAAGACCTTACTGCTTCGGCTGTGTTTATGAACGAACACCGCCATTTAAGTCAGCCTTATCTGCGCGACTTTCTCCTGCTGCGCATTAATTATATCAACCGCTTCAAATCTATAATTGAAGAAGGTGCCAGCAAAGGTGAGTTTAAAGACTCTATAGATAAGAAGCTTGCGGTAATGACGCTGTTCTCGTCCCTCAACTGGATGCCCATGTGGTACGATCCGTCAAGCAAAATTGTACCTGCCGAGTTAGGTCACCAACTGGCTGATATGCTGGTAAATGGACTGAAAAAATAAACACGCTCCCCATTTATTAACCCATTTTCAGTAACCTTCTTAGGTTACTAACTGTTATATTTGCAAACGATTGTTAGGCAAATAATTTCTATTATATGTACGGAGGCGGAAATACTTTTGAAGGCATTAAAACCGATGGCCTGGCGCAGGAAGACCCGATACTGCTGGCGGCATTTGAAGCCCGCATTGCGCGGGGCGAAAAAATTGAACCCACCGATTGGATGCCGCAGCTTTACCGCAAGCAACTCATTCGCATGATTGAGCAACATGCCCACAGCGAAATTATTGGTGCCCTTCCAGAAGGTACCTGGATAACCCGGGCACCTGGCTTTAAACGCAAAATGTCGTTAATGGCCAAAGTGCAAGATGAAGTAGGTCACGCACAATTATTGTATAGTGCAGCCGAAACGTTGGGCAAATCGCGCGAGCAAATGATTGATGACCTGATCAATGGCAAATCGAAGTACTCCAACATTTTTAACTACCCTACATTTACCTGGGCCGATTGCTGTTTTATTTCGTGGCTGGTTGATGCCGGTGCAATTGTAAATCAATTGGCCAACGCAAAAGGAAGTTATGGCCCATATTGCCGGGCATTGGAAAGAATCTGTGCCGAAGAATCGTTTCACTTAAAATACGGTCATCATTGTGTGATTTATTTAGCAAGTGGTACTACCAAACAACGGCAAATGTTTCAGGAAGCATTGAACCGCTGGTGGCCACCCATGATGCACTTCTTCGGGCCATCTGATAAAATCTCGGCACATACAGAAGTATTAATGCGTTGGAAAGTGAAGATGGGCACCAACGATGAAATGCGCAATCAGTTTTTGGATATGTATGTTCCAAAAATCTGGGAACTTGGTTTTACTATTCCCGATCCAAACCTGAAGAAGAATGAAAGCGGCAAGTGGGAATACACCGAACCGGACTGGGAAGAATTTAAGCGCGTGATTAATGGCGATGGCCCTTGCAACAAAGAACGATTAGAAGTGCGCAGAATAGCTGAAGCACGCGGCAAGTGGGTACGCGAAGCGTTGAAAACACCCAGAACGAGTTACGTTACACCTTTAGCTTAATCAATTTCGAATTGAAAATTTAAAATTTCGTATTGGTGTAGGTCAACCATAAATCCGAAATCTTAAATCCGAAATTCTAAATCCGAAATCCGAAATCTTAAAATCTTGAATTCCCTCGATCCACGCGTTAACCGTCTACCCCAAATCAACGAAGCAGTTTTACCCAAAGCTCCGTTAGATCAGTTTGGTACGTACGAAGTATTTGTGCAACCCAAAGAAGGCAAACCGTTTCAACACGAAGGTATTGTGCATGCACCTAATCTTGAATTGGCGTGGGTGTTGGCAAAAGAAACTTTTACGCGCAGGTTTACTTGCACATCGTTGTATGTAGTGGACACACGCGATGTATATGTATCGCCTTTAACCGAAGGCGATAAAAATGTATATGATGCACTTCCCGAAGTAACTGAACGATCGGGAAGCAAAAAGAATTTTGAAATCTATCATCTGGTAAAAAGGGGCAAGCAACATGTGAATGTGGGTACGGTACAGGCGGTGTTACCACAGGAAGCCATGCATCTTGCTGGGAAACAATTTAACAATGGCAAAGTCGTGTTTAATGTTTGGGCTATTGCTACCGAGGCTATTCGGTTTACCACCGATGAAGAAAAAGAACTTTGGCTAACCTTACCGGAAAAAAAATTCCGCGATGCAAGTGATTATAAAGGTGGTGATAAGTTGAAAGAGTTTTTGGAAAAGAGATAGTTGGTGCAAATGTTTATAGTTTATACAAATATTTATTTTGAAACTCAAGTGCGATGGCCAGACAAAAAGGCGGGGGAGCGATGGCAAGCGGGAAGAAGCATCTTTTTGTCTTGACTTTTTTTGGGTACTTTTTTGTGTCAAGACAAAAAAGTGCCAGGTTTATGAAAGATCGAACCTAACCACCAATGGAAGGAAAGAATAAACTCAGTAATGCTATCTGAACCCAATTCAAAAATTTATGAACTCAAACCGCAACATAGACTTTATTATAATAGCAAGTTTCCTTATCCTTACTTTGCTTTATATTCTGAAAGTAACATGGAGTGGATTTCTGTTGTCTCTTTTTTCGTTAGTAATAAGCTCTTGGTTTCTGATTAACGAATTCAGAAAGAAAACATGGTCGGTAAATAAAATCGTTCTGATAACACTTCTGTTACTCACCATGGGTTTGGCACTTCAGGCACTGCTTACAAGTGCGAATAATCTGTTGGCAATCTGTGTTACCCTAACCATGTACACGTTTTTGGCTGAACGTTTTAAAACACTTTCTCCAACTAAAAAGTCATGAACCTCGCCCTAAAAGAACTCCTTTATAAACTAGCCGATGATCAATTGATCCTCGGTCATCGCAATTCTGAATGGACAGGCTTTGGCCCCATACTGGAAGAAGACATCGCGTTTTCTTCGATGGCGCAGGATAAAGTAGGGCAAAGTCTCGCACTCTATACTATACTACAATCATTAGGCGAAAGCGATCCAGATACAGTTGCCTTTACCCGCAACGCCAACCAGTTTCACAATTGCATTTTAGTGGAACTACCTAATCAAGAATACGACTTTAGTCTAATCCGGCATTTTTTATTTGATACTGCCGAAGCTTTGCGCTTCGAAGCCTTGAGTAATTCTTCTTACGAACCGCTCGCACAATTAGCAAGAAAAATCCGTGGCGAGTTGCGTTACCATACCCTGCATGCCAACACGTGGATGAAACAACTTGGTTCTGCCACCGAAGAAAGCATTGCGCGATTGCAAAACTCATTGGAAGTTGCCCTGCCCTATGCATTAGGAATTTTTGAACCTTCCCCTTACGAAGCTGAACTAATCGAACAAAAAATATTTATTGGCGAAGCTGCCCTGAAAGAAAAATGGATGGCAAAAGTTGAATCGGTTTTAAACCAAACGCAACTCCGAATGCCCGACT
Organism: Cytophagales bacterium; assembly: GCA_003537495.1. GTDB lineage: Bacteria > Bacteroidota > Bacteroidia > Cytophagales > Cyclobacteriaceae > ELB16-189. The sequence goes on from DPSB01000160.1 coordinate 8,973, forward strand.
GGAAAACAATAACTCCCGTATCTGGCGGCCGCGTTGGAAAACATAGTGAACATCTTCAACCGCTGTTAGACGAAATGAGCGAAGTTTTTCGGATTGATCCTTCTGCGGAATGGTAAAAGTTAGTCCTTAGTCATTAGTACTTAGTCCTTAGTAAGTATCGACTAAATACTCAAGACTAAGGACTCAAGACTAGAGACTAAAAAATGAACAAAATACTCCACATCCTTGAAACTGTAAAAGACCCGGAAATACCGGTGCTCTCGTTAGTGGATTTAGGAGTGATTACAGATGTCGCTATAGATGGCAAAACTGTAACGGTAAAAATGACGCCCACCTTTGTTGGCTGCCCGGCTATGGATTACATGAAAGCCGAAGTAGAAGCTGCCTTGCAGCAACACGGTTATCAACCACAAGTTGAAATTACATTCGAAAAACCGTGGAACTCAGACCTGATCTCCGAAAAAGGAAAAGCCGCACTTAAAAAATACGGACTCGCGCCTCCACCCGATAATAAATTGTTCACCGATCTTGAAATTTTAGAAACCGCAACCTGCCCGCGGTGCAATGGCACCCACACCGAATTAAAAAATCCCTTTGGCCCCACCCTTTGCCGGGCTATCTACTATTGCTATACTTGTAAAGAAGCCTTCGAACAATTTAAACCGGTATAGGTATAAAATCGTTGGGGGCAGCAAACTTTAAAACAAAAAAACATGCTCGCCTTTATTCATTGGGATCCCAATCCGGTTATTGTTGATTTTGGATTTTATGAAGTACGCTGGTACTCGCTGTTGTTTGCATTAGGATTTGTTCTAAGCTACATGATTTTAAAAGGTCAATTCAAAAAAGCAGCACTCGATGAAAACCTGCTCGATAAACTAACAGTGTACATGGTTGTAGCCACTGTGCTGGGTGCACGCCTGGCGCATTGCCTGTTTTACGATTGGGAGTATTACTCGCAACACCTATTGGAAATTTTATTGCCGTTTACGTTTGAGCCGGAGTTTCGGTTTACCGGTTTCCTCGGGTTAGCCAGCCATGGCGGTATCTTCGCTGTTGCAATAGCCGTGCTGTTGTTTGCCCGCAACAACAAGGTAAGTGCGCTGTGGATTTTTGATAGGCTTTCTATTGTTGGCGCATTGGCTGGTGCGTGTATTCGTTTGGGTAACCTGATGAACTCTGAAATTATAGGTAAACCCTCCGATGTGCCGTGGGCATTTATCTTTACGCGGGTGGACGATTTACCACGCCACCCCGGCCAATTGTATGAAGCCCTCGCCTACCTGTTTATTTTTGTATTGTTGTTTTTACTCGACCGCCACAACATGCGCAAGCCTGGTTTTATTTTTGGAATCTTCTTTGTGTTGCTCTTTACTGCGCGGTTCTTAATTGAATTTGTAAAAGCCGACCAGGCGGACTTTGAAGCCGGTATGTTATTAAACATGGGCCAACTGTTAAGCATCCCGTTTATTTTGGTTGGATTTTATATTGCCTACCGCAACAGAGAAAAGGAAGCTCTTTAGCTTGCGATAAAACTATAGTTCTGGGTTTAGTTTGGTAGGTAGGTGGAGTTTCTTATATCTTAGATACTTGCGTTGGCTTTAAGCAATAGAGTGGCTTAAAGCCATGCGTTAGCGCGCATTTGATTAAAAAAGATATGAGTAAACTAATTAGACTAATTATTTTGAGTCTTTTCGTTGGACAGACTCGTGCACAAGAGGCTTTCAATTACACGAGGGACTTTACTAAAATTCTTGAACAGACTAATGACCCAAGTAGTGATTTGTACTTTGACAAGTTATTAAAACGGTTTAGGCTCAACGACAATAACCTGACAGACAAGGAGACTCTCTCATTACTAATTGGTTTTACAGATGACCCCCATTTTAAACCCTATCACTACCTTACCGTGGAGCGAAGTATATATTCGTTAAATGCACAAGGTAAATTTAAGGAAGCACTTCAATTAGCAGATTCACTACTGGTGACAGTTCCTCTAAGCCAACAAGCAATAATTGAGAAATCATACTCTCACTACAAATTAGATCAGACAGACAGTTCCGATTTTTACATGTGGAAATTCAAGAGAATAATGAGGACAATGGCATCAACAGGAGACGGACTATCGCCAGAGTCAGCAATTTTCGCACTTGGACCCGCTGACGGACAAAATTTCATTTACAAATATTTAGCAAGCGACATAGGGACTATGGGTTCGGGCCGTGACAAAAACGGAAACTTCATAGATATTTTGACTGCATTAATAAAAGATGAAAAGACCGGAGAGACTAAAAGCCAGACAATGTATTTTCACGTTCAACATGCGGTAAAGAAAATGTTTGACCCAGGTGAACTTGAAGACGCGATGAAGAAGAAGAAAAAAAATAAAAAGGAAAAACTAAAAGTAGGGAAAGACGGGAGAGTTTACATAAAGAACTGACCAAATCAAAGGCGCGCTAACAGCAGCTATTTGCAATTGCGTGGTTTGGTGTTAAATTCTCCCTTGCTGTCAGGTCTTCCGACCTGACAGGCCTAAAAGAATTCTCTAAAATCTGTTACAACACAATTGGATTGAATCCTCAACTCGTAATACGCAGCACTGGAAAACTGATACGCTTCAGGTTTCGATACCAGGTTCCAATGCTCTTGTAAAGGATTCTGGTGGATATAATCCAGTTTAGTATTCAACACCTGGCTGTTTAAAAGAATCACGTCATCAAACCGATCCTCCCACACTTTAAACACTTGCTTCTTTTCCGGAACACGTAGGCGCTCTAATAATTCAATATTGCCGCATCGCTCAATCTGCTGCCGGATTTTTACCGATGTAAATTTCTTTAAGTCTCGCATCCAATCCGAAAGTAATTTTCTTTTTGGGAAGAAAAGTATCAAGTGAATATGGTTAGGCATAATCACGTAGCCAAGTATACAGGTTTCATATTTTGAATTCAGGAAATCGATGCTGTCGCAGATTATCTTCTTACACGAGTCATCTGCTAACAGGTGATGCCACTTGTAACAGGTAGTGGTTACAAAGAAACAATTAGCCTCTGGGTAATTGGAGCGACCGCGTAAACCCATTGCCGAAGGTAATGATTTGAGTGATCAAAACTTAAAAATTGGACTGTCAGGTCGGAAGACCTGACAGCAAGGAAAGGGCGATTTGTTTATCACGGTTAACGGGCCGGAACGATTAACCGCCATTGCTCATTTGCCAGGCCATCAGCAAACCTTTACCATTTCGAAGGTAAGCGCAGGTAATAACTTTATTGCAAACGGATTGGTGGTAGGTGTTGAAACAACTCAATCCGTAAAAGGTAGTGTGGCTGCAGATTAAATAAGCCATAAAAAAAACAGGCATATCAAACTTGGATATGCCTGCCATGAAAATTTAGGTCAACAATCGATCAATACCGCTTCCGCTTCCCAGCATCTCTGCCTTTATACCGGCTTTCGGTTTCACGGCTACCACTCTTTCCTTTCGTGCCATAAAAACGTTCTTTCTTTTTCTCGGAGTATTTTTCTTTGTGATGCGAAGTTAACTCCAGCCGCACCTTGCGACCACGAAGTTCTACACCTTCAAAGTTTTTCATTATCTTTTCGAAAACTCCTTTTTCCAATTCAAAGAAAGAATAAGCACCCTTCAAGTCAATCTTGCCAATCACTTTCTTATCTACTTCGCCAAAATCAACAATCAGATCAATAAGACTTCCTTTCTCCAGTCCGTCCATTTTGCCCACGTTAATAAATACACGGTCACCGGTCATGTAGCGATCATCTTCTTCGGCAAACTCAAACGTTCTCTTCTCCGATTTATTCAGATCGCGCGCATCGCGGTAATATTCCAGAAAGCGATTAAACTCAATAGACGCAAAACGCTTGATGATATCTTCTTTGCTTAAGTCTTTCAGCTCGTGATATACTTCCGGCAAAAATGAATCAATCTCTTCTTCATTCACTTCTACCTGTTTCACTTTATGTACCAGCGCCAATAGTTTGTTCTGACAAACTTCATCGCCTGTAGGCACGTTGATGCGTGTAAACTTCCGTTTAATACTACGCTCTACTTGTTGTATTCTTCCAATCTCACGCTTGGAGATAATGGCAATAGAGATACCTTTTTTACCGGCACGAGCCGTGCGGCCGCTACGGTGTGTGTAATACTCCATTTCATCGGGCATGTTCATGTGTATTACGTGCGTCAGGTTGCTTACGTCAATACCACGGGCGGCCACATCGGTGGCAACCAATAATTGCAGCGTTTTATTCTTAAAGCTTTTCATTACCCGGTCGCGTTGCTGTTGGGTAAGATCGCCATGCAAAGGATCGGCACTGTAACCGTCTTTAATCAAATGCTCTGCAATTTTTTGGGTATCAATTTTTGTACGACAAAAAATTACACCATAGATATCGGGTGTGTTATCTACAAACCGCTTTAGTGCCAGGTACTTGTCGCGTTCATCTACCACTATGTATTGGTGATCGATGTTTTCGTTACCCTGGTTACGTTCGCCCATGGTTAACTCCTGCGGGTTGCGCATGTAGTTTTTAGAAATCTCGCGTACTTCGCGGGGCATGGTAGCACTAAAGAGCCACACATTTTTTTCTTCGGGTGTAGTAGAAAGTATTTCGTCAATATCTTCCTTAAAGCCCATGTTCAGCATTTCATCGGCTTCGTCAAGCACAATGTATTGTATAGCTGTAAGGTCTACTACTTTCCGCGAAAGCAAATCCATTAACCGGCCCGGTGTAGCTACAATAATTTGCGCGCCACGTTTCACTTTCATAATCTGATCGCGAATGCTGGCCCCACCATAAACGGTTACAATGTTTAACTTTTTAAAAGATGCAGAGAATCGTTCCAGGTCGTTTGTAATCTGCACGCTTAACTCGCGCGTAGGCGCAATAACCAATGCCTGTGTAGCACGGTTGTTTTCGTTTACCAATTCCAGCAAAGGCAAACCAAAGGCAGCCGTTTTACCGGTTCCGGTTTGAGCCAGACCTACCAGATCCAGATTGCCTTGTAATAAAATAGGAATAGCTTTTTCCTGAATTGGTGTTGGGGTTTCAAAACCCAGTTGGCGGATCGATTCCACCAATTGCCCGGAAAGTCCCAGGCTTTCAAATGATTTCATTAATTGTTGTTGTAATAAGCTGCAAAGGTAGCCTAATTAATTGAAAGTGATTTTATTGGGATAATCTTAGTAAATACCACACATAACCAGTCTGCCGGCAGTTTATTGGTTGGTTTTGTTTGGCCCCTCGGGTGTAGCCTGTATTTTAGTGTCCCGAATAAGAAATCACCGTTATGAAAATCGTCATGCGATCAATTCTGGCTATTGTTATACTGGTTGTAGGCTATGGACTTTACTATGCCTGGCAGGCATTGCCGATTATCAGCGCATTTGGTGCGAAAGATTTATGTACCTGTGTGTTTCTGAACGGCCGCGAAGCCGATGATGTGCTGAAGCAAGAGTTGGGTGCCGGTTTACAAAGCCTCGGTAGTTTTGAACTTGATTCGAACGATTCAACCGTTACCGGAACCGTGTTTGGATTAGCCAAACGCAAAGCCATTTACCGCAAAGGTTTGGGCTGCACGTTGGTGTCTGAAATTTCGGAAGAAGAACTGCGCAGTCAGAAAATAAATCTCCACACCATGGTTCCTGTTAATCAGGATACCATTCCGTGGCCAATGGGTAACGTATTAAAAACTACGATCGACACCGGAGTGTATGTTACCGTATTAAAAGAAGCTTTGGACTTTGCCTTTACCGAAACCGATTCGGCAAGACCAGTAAATACACGTGCCGTTGTTGTTGTGTACGATGGTCAGATAATAGCCGAGCGGTATGCAAAAGGTTATGATGAATACTCGCGCCACATGGGTTGGTCTATGAC
>DPSB01000160.1:15084-21844 GCA_003537495.1 Cytophagales bacterium
GATCGCGCCACATGGGGTGGTCTATGACCAAGAGTATTACCAATGCCATTACCGGTATTCTTACCAAAGATGGTCGCATGAAAGTGTATGACCCTGCGCCCATTCCGCAATGGCAAAATGACGATCGCAAAAAGATTACGCTTCACAATCTATTACAAGCCAGCAGTGGTCTTGCGTGGGAAGAATTTTATGCAGGCCCAAGTCCCGCAACAAAAATGATTTTTAATAAGAAAGACATGGGGCTTTACGCGATGCAATCGCCATTGGAATCGGAGCCCAACACCGTGTTTGAATATTCAAGCGGTACTACCAACATCATCTCGCGCCTGATTCGCGAAGCTATTGGTGATGATGATTATTACAAGTTTTATTACCGCGAGTTGTTTGAAAAAATTGGTGCCCGCAGTATGGTAATTGAACCCGATGCCGGTGGCACGTATGTAGGGTCTTCATTCTCGTGGGCTACTGCACGCGATTGGGCGCGATTTGGTTTACTGTATTTGAATGATGGTGTAGTAAATGGCGAACGTATTTTACCACTAGGTTGGGTAGCTTACTCTGCTACGGCCGCTACTGCTTCCAAACGCGGTGAGTATGGTGCACAGTGGTGGACCAATGCCGGTAGCATGGATGATCCGCGAAATCGTACTTATCCTGATGTGCCTGCTGATTCTTTTCAGGCCGAAGGTTTTGAAGGACAATTTGTATTTGTAGTGCCTTCTAAAAAATTAGTAGTGGTTCGCCTCGGCTTAAGCCAGACAAACGAATTGGATATGAACCGATTTGTTTCTAAAGTGATTGATGCGCTACCGCGATAAACCATGCGCGATAAAAGCGTATTTCAGTTTAAACAATTTAACATTAGTCATCGACAAGCAACCATGAAAGTGGGTACCGATGGCGTGTTATTAGGTGCATGGACTAATCTGGAAAATGCCAATCGTATTTTAGATGTGGGAACTGGCAGCGGAGTAATTGCCCTTATGCTGGCCCAACGTACCCAACCCGAAGTTCGCATTACCGCAATTGATCTTTCGGAAGAAGATTGTGAAGTAGCGCAAGAAAATGTAAGTCATTCTCCGTGGCCGGATAAAGTTGTAGTGCAGCATACTTCATTGCAACAATTTGTTTCTGGAACGTTCGATTTAATTGTAAGCAATCCGCCTTACTTTATAAACAGTTATAAACCACCAACTGAAAAACGTATGCAGGCGCGGCATACCGAAACGTTATCGCAAAGTGATTTGCTATATCACGGCAAGCGTTTGCTTTCTCCTGCCGGAAGTTTAAGTGTAATCTTACCCGAAACAGAAGCCCTGCAATTGATTAAACTAAGTTCCGAACACGGTTGGTATTGCATCCGAAGGTGTGCATTCCGTTCGCGGCAAGCCAAGCCGGTGGAACGAATTCTATTGGAGTTGAGTTTAAATGAAAAACCGCAGCATGAGGAAGAACTGGTTCTTTACGAATCGGGCGAAACCTGGACTGAAGCCTACAAAAACCTTACAAAAGCGTTTTACCTGAAAGCCTGATTTCAGAACTGGTTCAGGCTTTCGGTAATTTTTTACCACTGATTAACAAGCTGTTAACAAAAGAAATTTACATGTTTAAACATTCAATGTAAAAAGTGGTGTTATACTTGCACAACAAAAACCAAAACTTAAAAACAACACATGAAAAAACTGAATGTATTAGTTGCGTTGCTGTTCGTTGCCGGAGTTGCAACTGCGCAAACAACCTGGAAGGTTGACAAAGCCCACTCTAAACTTGGCTTTTCAATTACTCACCTGATGATCTCAGAAGTGGAAGGTCAATTCAATTCGTTCGATGCTACCATCACATCAACAGGCGAAGATTTTGCTGATGCTACCATTGAACTTACTGCTGATATCAGCTCTGTGGATACCAACAACGAAGGTCGCGATAAGCACTTAAGAAGCCCTGACTTTTTTGATGTAGAGAAATTTGCTACGCTTACTTTCAAAAGCACATCTTTCAAAAAGACTGGCGACAAGGCTTACAAAGTTACTGGCGACCTTACTATGCATGGAGTTACTAAATCAGTAACACTTGATCTTACCCTTATTGGCACAGCTGCTGGCCGCGATGGAAAGAAAATTGCTGGCTTCAAGGCAACTACTACTTTAAACCGGATTGATTATGGTGTAGGTAAGTCGGGCCCAGGCGCAGGCGATGAAGTAACCATTACTGCAAAAGGCGAATTTAAGGCTCAATAATTTTATACAGGTTGTCTCAAAAGTCAATTTCAGTGTCAGCCTGAGCTTTGTCGAAGGCGATTTCAGAAATGAAATAGGTTTCGATAAACTCAACCTGACATTAGAAATACTTTTGAGACAACTTATTTTTTATGAAGCTGGAACAGGAAATCAAACAAGAAAAATTTAAGAGTGAGCAACACAAGGCTGTACTCAATATCTTGTTTACAGCCAACTGGATTCAGACACTGCAAAAAGATTTTTTTGAACCGTTTGGTATTACCGGCCAGCAATACAATATACTTCGCATTCTAAGAGGTCAACACCCCAATCGCATCTGTGCTTACGAACTCAAAAGCCGAATGCTGGATAAGAACTCTGACGTTTCGCGTTTACTCGATCGGCTTATCGGAAAAAAGTTAATCGAGAAATCAACCAGCAAGCAAGACAAACGCGCATCCGAAATTCGCATCACCACACAGGGATTAACCCTGCTGGAAAAACTCGACTCCGTAATCAACTCCCTCGATACGGAAGTAATGCGGTTAACATCTGCAGACGCAAAAAAACTGAACGCACTATTGGATAGTTGCCGCGATTAAATTGCTGCCAACTCTGCCCGCACAAAATCCATCAACTCTTTAATATACTTGCGGCTAAAGTCAAACCGGATGTTGGCTGCAGCATAAATTTCTGGAATAGTGTTGAGGTTGCCCAGCTTCAGCGCATTCATATAGCCTTGCAAGCCCTTTTGATTATCGAGCTTGTAATTCCGCCACAGCGCTATAGCGCCAAGTTGAGCCATGCCATACTCAATATAGTAGAAGGGTACTTCGTATAAGTGTAATTGTTTTTGCCACAGATAATCACGGGCAATTTCCTGATCTGTCCAATCGGTTACGGTATCGGCAAACCGGGCAAACACTTCATTCCACTTTTGTTTGCGTTGCACAGGCGTGTGTGTTGGATTTTCATAAAGCCAATGTTGAAACTGATCGATGGTAGCTACCCACGGCAAGGTTTCTATAATATCTTCTAACTGTTCGCGCTTTGCACGTTTCAGTTCAGCTTCATCCGGAAAGAAAATATCCCAATGTTTCATTGAAATCAACTCCATACTCATCGATGCCAACTCGGCCACTTCCATCGGTGGTGATTTAAAATCGGCCAATGCTAAATCTTTTGTTAGAAAATTATGTACGGCATGGCCACCTTCGTGCATAATGGTAGTCATATCGCGCATGGTTGAAGTGGCATTCATAAAAATGAAGGGCACACCAATCTCGGCCAACGGATAATTATAACCGCCCGGAGCTTTTCCCTTTCTGGATTCCAGATCAAGGTGCCCCATCTCTTTCATAATAGATAAGCACTGACCTAAAAAAGGATCTAACTTTTGAAAACACGTAATCGATTTTTCTGTAAGGTCTTTACCATTTTCAAATGCCTTTAGGGGTGGCAACCCATCGGCATCCACAGCTTTATCCCATGGCTTTAATTTAGCAACACCCAGTTTTTGTTTACGCTCTTTACTTAATTGATTTAGTATAGGCACAACTTCGGTGGCGATGGCTTCATGAAAATCAAAACAATCTTTTGGTGTATAATCGAACCGGCCGTAAGACTTAAACATATAATCGCGAAAGTTCTGCTGCCCTGCATTTATCGCTACTTGATGACGCAAATCAATTAACGTGGTAAACAAACCATCTAATGTTTCTTTGTCTTTCAGCCTACGGTCTGAAATTTTATGATAAGCTTCTTCGCGTTTGGCGCGATCGGTTGACTGCAGAATAACTGCAGCTTGTTGCAACGTAAGTTCTTTGTCGCCAATCACCACCGTCATGGCGCCCGATAGCTGTGCATACTTCTGCGTTTCGGTATTGATTTGCGTAAAGAGTGGAATGTTAGCTTCACGAAACAACTCAATATCTTTTTTCAGGTTGCGGATCAGGATTTTATAACCCGCTTTTGATTCGAGGTTAGCCAGAAATGGCGACTCGGATAATTTGCGATTAAGCTGATCGGCATAAGGTGCTATCTGCGGCTGTATGTTTTCTACAAAGTCCTGATAACTTTTGCTATACGTTTCATTTTCAGTATAACAAGTCATCTTAATGTAGCGCCAGCCTAAATCTTCGCTAATCACGGATTCCAACTCACTTCTGTCGGCCAACCAACGTTGCAGATCGCTTTCGCTCGAAAGTACGCGAGCTGCCAGATTATCGAAATACGGTTTAATTTCTTGCCAGTTGGTAACAGTAAAATCAGTTGGAAGAAAATGGCGGGCCGGACGCTGCGGAATAGAAACAGAATTCATGCGATAGTATTTGGTTTCAAAGTAATGAATTACCTTTCATAAAAAGAATTATGAACCTGTTTCTCTTTCTGGTTATTCTGCTGCTGTCCGAAATTCTGGGCACAGTAGGTGGCTTTGGTTCATCGGTACTTTTTGTTCCGCTCGCACAATTTTTCTTCGACTTTCAAACTGTACTTGCCTTAACCGGTTTGCTGCACGTATTCAGCAATACAGCTAAACTCATCTTGTTTTATAAAACCATTAACTGGAAGCTGGTGTTGTGGTTGGGTGTAGGCAGCATAGCGTTTGTGTTGATTGGCGCATGGCTTACCCAACTGGTTGCTTTTACGTATGCCAAAACCTTGTTGGGAATTTTCTTAGTTGGCTTTTCTATTTTCTTTCTCCGAAATCCAGAGGCAAGTCTTAAACCTACACATGCCAACTTAGTATGGACGGGCTCGCTGGCCGGATTTATGGCAGGGTTTATCGGAACCGGTGGTGCTATTCGCGGGCTGGCTTTAACGGCTTATCAGCTTGAGAAGAATTTGTTTGTAGGCACTTCTGCCGCTATCGACTTTGGTGTGGATGTAGCGCGATCTGTGTTGTATCTCAATTTTGGTTTTTTGCAAAAAGAATTTTTATGGTATGTGCCGTTGCTGGTGTTGGCTGCTTTTGGTGGAAGTTATGCAGGTAAAATTATTCTGGGTAAGCTTAATCAAGCCACATTTCAAAAACTGGTTTTGTATCTTATACTGGCAATCGGCATGCTGATGTTGGCTCAGGAATTTATTGTAACAAAAAATCATTCCGTATGAAAATTATCAGTACCCTCGGCTTTCCTTTTATTACATTCATCTTCATTGGGTTATTGTATCGGGAATTAAAATCGGCCATAGCTAAAACCAAGTGGGCCACCGAACGAAAACAAAAAATCAGCTTCCGGATTTTAATCGGATTTATTCTTTGGGCTGTTGCCGTTAGTGCTGCTTCTGCTTCCGGATTTACTTCGCGGTTCGATTTATTTCCGGCCAACGCCATGCCTGTAGTTGTTCTGCCACTGATAACCATTTTGTTTTTGCTCTTTAGCAGCACCACGAAAGATATTCTGCACCACATTTCAGTAAAGGCATTAACCCAGCTTCAGGTATTTCGGGTGTTTGTAGAAATTATTCTCTGGATGTTATTTCTTCAAACCCTGTTGCCCATTCAAATGACGTTTGAAGGATTAAATTGGGATGTACTCACAGGAGTTACTGCATTATTGGCAGCCCGCTTCCTGTTGAAATCAAAACCGTGGCTTATTGCCTGGAATATTGTCGGACTGCTTCTGCTTATCAACATTGTAGCTGTCGCGATTCTATCTATGCCTACACCATTCCGGTTTTTTGATAATGAGCCCGCGAATGTAATTGTTACACAATTTCCATTCTTGTTTTTGCCCGCCTATCTGGTGCCGCTTGCCTACACCTTACACATTATGTCGTTGCGAAAATTGCTGATGAAGTCGTAACCAAAGCACATTTTTCCTAACTTCCATCCGCAAAATAATTCTACTATGAGAAACCTTATTCTTGCAGCGCTCCTACTCGCTGCGTGTACACCTAAAGAAACAAAAACCATTGGCTCCATTGAACGGCTTGACCCTGCACTGGATGCATTGGTGGATGCAGACGCTTCCATTGAAATTGTTGCCGAAGGTTACGAATGGAGTGAAGGCCCGGTGTGGATAGAAAAAGAAAATATGCTTTTGTTTTCGGATGTACCGAAAAACACGGTTTACAAATGGACCGAAAGTAAAGGCGCAGAAGTTTTCCTTACACCTTCCGGATTTACAGGCACAGAAACTACCAGTAATGAACCCGGATCTAATGGGCTTGTTTTACATAATGATACTTTGATTCTATGTCAGCATGGCGATCGCAGGGTGGCCAAAATGAATTCGACTCTGAGTAATCCCAAACCCGAATTCACTTCAATTGCAGCAACTTTTAATGACAAACGGTTTAGCAGTCCGAACGATGCTGTATATAACACCAACGGTGAGTTGTTCTTTACCGATCCTCCCTATGGTCTAGAAAAAAATGATGCCGATCCCGCCAAAGAACAGCCACACAACGGAGTTTATAAAGTAAGTACTTCAGGCCAGGTTTCGTTGCTGGTAGATTCGTTAACTAAACCCAATGGCATAATAGTAATGCCCGATCAAAAAAGAATTATTGTTGCCAACTCCGATCCGCAAAAAGCG
>DPSB01000288.1 GCA_003537495.1 Cytophagales bacterium
ACAGCAGCTATTTGCAATTGCGGGGTTTGGTGTTAGATTTAAGTTTATATTTTCACTATATCTTTCGGTTGTAAGCCCCGCTAAAGTTGAGCCATTTGAAGTTTGAGACCGAATTCAAATATCCTCTCAGGTTTTCTCATTACACTAACCTCGCACAATTGTGAATTCAACTCATCAAATCGTACATATTCCGTCAAATCTTATTGCCGTTAGCTGTCTTATCTTGTATTAACTTGCCTCTGATTGGACTCGATTGTACTTCATTGTACTTCCTGTAAACATGGTGCATCAAATTGCCTTTAAAAGTGACAACTTTAGAGTTGTAAAAGTGGCAAAACTATGTTCCCCCAGTCCGTCATATTCGCTCGAACAATGCTAAATCAAATTTGGTAGAAGCATGTCTGTAGTTTTCGTCAAGAATGTTTCTGCCTTCACTTAAAAGTCTCGATGCCGGTTTGGTGGCATCAGCAAGATGTACGAATGCTGCCGCATTCGTACAAGACCGTAGCAAAGCTACCAACGGACGGGCCTCGGAACTCGGCCCTTAGTTTTAATTATGTTGTTTCAAGTTTCAGCCCAATATGACAACATGACGTTGGCAATGATTCAGTAATACCAATGCATTAGAATCATCATCCACATTCCGGTACAAAGGTAGGCCTTGCCTGAATTTGCTAACAAGGAATTTCCGGCATAAACGGTTTCCCCCTTACAGCTATCGCTTCCAGGAACCCCCATTTATTCCGCGTCCACCTTGCGCAAATTCATGCCAAGGCCTGTGGCGTGCACCATAATTTAAATGATAAGATTATGGAAAACACAAATGAGTTCGCACAGTATCAGGTAGCAGAAGTACAACTGGTGTACAAGTCTAAAGTGAAACCTTCACAACGTCCCAGGATCACCAGCTCAAAAGATGCACAACGGATTTTTCTCTCAACATGGGATGATACCAAACTGGAACTGGCTGAACAGTTCAAAGTCATGTTGTTAAACAGAGCCCACAAAGTCCTGGGCATCTTTGAACTTTCATCAGGCGGCATCAGTGGAACCGTAGCAGATCCCCGGTTAATCTTCGCAGCCGCACTCAAAGGTGTCGCCAGTGGAATCATACTCGCACACAATCACCCTTCCGGTAATCTCCAACCCAGCCAGTCTGATATTGACCTCACCAGAAAACTCAAAGAAGCCGGTCGGTTTCTGGAGATACAGGTAATGGATCATGTCATTCTCACAACAGAAGGCTATTATTCATTTGCAGATGAAGGGCTGATCTAGCCTTTCATTTTTTTGTTGTCAAACAACGTAACCGCGACTTATTTACCGATCTCTGGATACCATTTTCCGATTACCGATTACTGATTACCGATCACCATTTACCAATCACTGATCACCACGATGGACTATCGACCATCGACTAACTACTAATCACGCACGACTAAGGACTAAAGTACTTAACAATTGTTAAACGTTTTGCAATTTTTGGTACATCAAACTGAATGTCTGCACATAATACCCTATCTTATTTCGTGAAGGTCTATAGTGAACACGTGGTTGGTCTATCCAGGTGCGTTAGTCACACTATGCCCCGTGCGTGCTAACCCAAACGGATGCCAATAGTTATTGACAATGCAAGATTCAGAAAACTGCTCCGCGCGTACCCGCTCAAAGCGATTACAATCCTGCGCAAACAGTATGGGCAACGGTTGTATGAATTTTCGTTTCGCTTAACCCAAGACCTTACCACCGCAGAAGATATTGTGCATGATACCTTCCTGCAGGTATGGGAACAACATCGCAAACTTTCCCACCAGCATAACCAATCGTTAGAGAACTACCTGGTGCGCGTAGTACGCAACAAATCCATCGTGGCCTATAAACAATCACGCCATCTGGTGTTCGATGAAAAGTTTTTTCGTAACAAACTTGCCACCGATCCAGAACAGGCGTTCATCCGCCAACAACTCCTGCGCGTGATCTTCGATCTCATTGAAACCTTTCCGCCCAGGGAAAGACAATGCATGGAACTGTGGTTGCAAGGCATTCAGGCACCTGAGATCGCCATTCGGTTAGATGTCTCCGTCAAGGCGATTGAAGCCCGGATCACATCGGCCCGGAAACGACTCCGGGACTGGGCAGCACGGGAGGGATGAAAAAAAGTTTGAATCAGACATAGGGTATTACATGCCCAACCATAGTAATAGCATAACACCATGAATCGCAGCATCATCAGTAGTGTCATTCAAGGCCAGGCCAGCGCGGCAGAGCAGGAACGGGTCAACACGTGGCTCGCAGAAAATATCAACCATCAACAGGAGTTCGATGACCTCTGCATTCTCCTCCAACCGGCAGCAGATCCACTGCCAGAGTGGGCGGGTGGATCCCGACTCATCAAATCAATCCACCACCGTAGCTACCTGCGCCAACGCAGGCAACGCCTCACGGCAATCCTGTTACTTGTACTAACGTTTTCGATGATTGGAATTTTTTACCACATCCAAAAGCATGATGTTCCTATTCAGTTTGAAAACGCATTGATGTCGGACGTGTCGCAAGAACTCAAGACTCGCTTCAACATCACGCTCATCGTTCCCTCGCCCTTACAACAGCAACGCTGGTCTGGTGCATTCTTGCATCCGTCTCCGGATGAAGCCGTGGCCTTACTCGCAGCAAGCCTGCATACTACCTATCATCGATCAGGAGAAACGTTTACCCTTTCACCGCAACCATGAGTCAGCCCGGAGTCAAATATGAGCTACTCGAACTCGAAAGACTCCTGCAAGCGGACCCCCGAAAAATAAAAGACCTCCCGCAACAACTGCATACCGAGGCTGAGCGTATTCGCCAAAAACTTATTCACGAAGTCTTCACCTTCGAAGATGAACGTCACCTGGAGCGTTACATTCAATACCATCAACAAGCACTGATTCGTTTGCTCGACAAAGCCGATGCCCTCTTTGAAGAATCACCAACCAACGTGAAAGATTTTTACCGGGGTAGCCGCGAGACGCTAAACGGCTTGCTGGAATTCGTGGAGCGTCATTTTTCCAAGTATTTTGACCAGGATGCCAAAGCTCCACAAAGTTACCTCGCACTCGTACGCAAAGAGGCCCGCGCCAATTACCGGAAGCTCCAGCAGCAACTGATCGCGCGCAAGGCAGATCCGCAACTGGTGACCCTCGTGTTAATGGCCGTACAAAAGATGGCGGACACCAGCCCGGAGCGTGGGACTACCTATCGAAAGGTGATGTATGCCAAAGAAGTGCAAAAGGAATTAGTTGTGATGCTGCAGCGCGCAGACACACAGCCTGACATCAATGAAGAACTAAGGCAACTGATGTATTACCTCAATTGCAACTCTATCAAAGTCATTACCTATCACGCCCATTTCATCAACGTCCAGCTGGAAAAAGCCGATACCCGCACTGGCAAACTGGAAACACTTTCACTCATCATGAAAAATATCGGTCAGGCACAAGTAAAGCCCGGCATCGGGTATAATCCACAAGCACTCTCACTGAAAAGTCAGTTGATGGAATATCTAGCAGTTGAACTCGAACACCATGAACGGCTACAGCAATTTACGCGTAGCCCGGAACCACCAGACGGAAATTTTATTTCAGGCTTTAAATTGAAGTTCGATGCCTCGGTTGCACAGCTGGCGTACTTGCTCAAGCTATTGCTGGAGACCAAAATCATCACCAATACCAACTGCACACAGTTGTTTCAGTTTGTCGTTCGCTTCGTGCAAACCAAAAAGTCAGAAGCCGTTTCCTTCGGTAGCCTGCGGGCTAAATTTTATGATGTGGAGACGGGTACCCGCGCATCCGTGCGCCACATGCTGACTACCTTAATCAGCCACATTGACCGCGGATGAACCACATACCAGTTTCAAGTTCGCCAAATATCATACGCCAAACCGTTCACCACTTATTGATTGTTGGTGACTGCCTACTGATACTGCTTACTTCTTACTGAATACTGCTTACCGAACACGGAATGCTACGTACTACTCAACGGACACTGCTTACCGATAACCGAATACTTACAAGCAACTGGTAACTAATGACTAACCACTCATGACTAACGACTGATAACTCAGGACTCAGGACTAAGAACTAAAGCACCACCTTATTAATAAACTCCTTTTCTGGTTTTTTACCTCGCCTCACATCGTCCCGCCAACGGAAATAAACTTCATTATAACAAACCTGCGCTTCGCCTGGGGTAACATCCGCATCCCACAAGTACTTCAACAACATAATGTCACGCTGTAGTTGAACCCGCGTGGAGATATCAGCTTGTGATTCAAGCCGGGCAATCAGCTTTTGAATTTTTGACTGACTCAACAAAGACAAGTGGCCGGAGCGGTTCACCCTAAACCAAACAGATGAAGACTATTAAGAATTACTCCGGCCATAACTTGTCAGCAAAGATTATGATCGTCAGCACCAGCCGACATCTCTAAGTGACTTACACACGTAAAAGGCATGATCATTTTGTAAACTTTTTAATAGAAACGCACACCATCGTTGTGGCACGATTGACAACATACAACAAGTCAAAAGTTTATGCCCGTCAAAGAAAAACACCCGGCAGAAAATAGATAATCAATAAAGAAGTCAATTACCAGTACGCTTTCCACTACAACCTTACATCCATGCACAAAGGATAAAATAAATTTATCCCGTTTCAGCTTCGCGCAAATGTGCCAAACCTTAAATTCATCGCACGAAACTCAGATGCTCAAACGCACCAGCAACTGTTCAACATTAATTTTATCTCAACCCCAACACCCAACACAAACTCCATGCGCTTCAAAAATAGTAGCTCCCCGCTCAAAGTATATGCCGTCACCGGCACGCAAACCGTACTCCTCGCATTCGATCTTCCTCGGCCTGCCAACCAGGATCAATTCCTCGGCTTCGACCTGGAACGTACAGACGCACAAGGTGTAGTCCGCAAGATCAACGGCACCAAACGTTTTGATTCACTCATAAATGACATCACCATCACAGACCCCAAAGTCAAGTTCACCTCACTCATCCAGTCGTTTTTCTGGAAAGATTATACCGCAGACCCGGATCAACGCTATACCTATCGCGTCCGTGCCATGTTTGGCATCCCCGGAAATTACCGCACCGGATATGAATGCAAAATCAAAGTTCAAACCGAACCCTTACACAAAGGGCGGCATTCGGTTTACTTCAACTATGGCGTCACAGGATCACAAGCCTATGCCCGCAACCGCGAGTACGGAAACAAACCAATCGATCAACTCACCAAACCCATCAGGCAAAAAGCGCTTGACTACCTCAGCCGTGACCTCTATCACGATGGACTCATCACCTTCCTCAAACAAGCCAACACAGCCAGCCATGCACTGTATTGCGCCTTCTATGAAATTGAATATCCGGAATTCTTAAAAGAACTGAAGGCCATCAAATCCAAAATCGGTGATCTGCAAATCATATACAGCGGCCAGGCCGGTCAAAACAAAGACCTGAAAGATCCGCAGCAGGAGCGGGGCAACTACAATTCACTCAAAGCCTTTGGTCTTTTATCGGTGAGCCACAAGCGCACCGTAGTCAGCCAGCCACACAATAAATTCATGGTGCTATGCAAAGACGGAAAACCCATTCAGGTGTGGACCGGCTCAACCAACATTACGCTGTCGGGAATCTTCGGACAAAGTAACACCGGTCATTGGGTAAAAGATGCCGCCATCGCCCGCAAGTATTTCAGCTATTGGAACCTGCTGAAAGGCAACCCATCCAAACGGGCCGTCTCAGATCTGGCCGAAACACTGCAGCCTACCACAGACCTCACCAAACTCCATGCGGGTACGTATGCCTTCTTCAGCCCACGCAACCTGCCCATCGCAACAGGCACCATCACACCACAATTGAAATCGTTCGTAAAACTTATCGACAGTGCCCGCGAACTCGTGTGCATGATCTTCCCATTCAAATATGATGCAGTATTTAAAAAAGTATTTGACCAGGAACGCAACCACCTACGGCTACTGTTGTTCGAAAAAGCCTCCGCGGCTGCAGAAGCAAAAGCAAATGAAGACAGTGACCATGATTTGAAAGTTACCGCGGGCGCAGTACTGGAAGACGAAGTGCGTAACTTCATCAGTGAGGTAACACCCAAGACAACTGTAAAGGGGGGCGTCTTATTTGTGCACAATAAGTTTCTCATCATAGACCCATTGGGCGAAAACGCTGCCGTGCTCACAGGTTCAGCCAACTTCAGCCATGCATCCGTGGTCAACAACGATGAGAATATGCTCTTTATCAAAGGAGATAATCGTGTAGCGGATATTTACCTCACTGAATTTAACCGGATGTTTGAACACTTCTGGCCACGGTACCTGCGCAAAAGCAAACCGAAGTCCGAAAGCTCATTTGAAAAACCATTGGACGAAAGCTATACCTGGTACCGGGATTATTATAGAAAGGGTTCGTACCACAACAAACGCGGTAAACTCTTCATCAACATGCAGGGTGCAAAGGCAGGGTAGGCTACACAATTGCACATTACCGGATTATCACAAAATATTAAGCCTCGACTAAAATGAAAGCAGGAATTACAATGCTACTGATCAGTATCGCTCTTTCAACATTTGCCCAACAAGCTACGGAAGTAGGCCGTTATAAACTGCGGCCTAAGCAATGTTCCCAGGATACTGTCTTTATGAAAATAGGATCCACAAAAACAATCCTGCGGAAAGGTTGGATCATCACGGAAACAAAAGGCGGCATGATGCTCCAGCGCCCGTTAACAAGAGACACCTTAGTCATCGACAAAAAGGATGTACCCGTTCGCGTGACCGGCAAATGGAAAATAGGCGAGGTGAAACATACCGATGACGCACCTGATAAATTGCATCTCAATCCTTATCACTTCACACAGGCAAAGGACTCTTTGCTCAACAATAAGAGCTACATAAAAATTAAAGAGAACGGATACGTAACCTTAGTGCGGTCCTATCTTCGCTGGAATGCCATCACAATACCATTTGCAATCAGGCCCGCATTGAATGACACAATAGGCAGCAAAATAACCACCGATTTAAAAATTGGAGCTTCATTCTCATATAACGTGAATTGGGAAACATTTAAGAATCGCAGGCTAATGGCAAGGAAAAGTGTGAAGGGGATTTCAGGTGGCGTGGCCTTTGGCTTTTCAAAAGTTACACTCAGTACGTCATCAACAAGCTTGTTGGATGAACCGTATAAATTTGACGAGGACGGGTTAGCATGCTTTGTGTCGCCCGGTGTTGGTTTTAACCTCAAAGGCTTTCAAATCAATTTTTCCTATGGCTGGGATTTGCCGATCACACGAAACGTAAAGGATTGGAATTATGCCCGCAAGGGATACATCGGCATTGGGCTGGGCGTAGGATTGGATGTATTTGGTAAGATACCGTAGAAGCGAGCGTTGCATTGCTGAATACTGATTTACACTCACCGACCATTTTAACTGCACACCAGGCACCATCGACTCAATACTCAATACTCAATA
>DPSB01000501.1 GCA_003537495.1 Cytophagales bacterium
TGGTTGCATCACCAAAGTACTTGCTGTCGTTGCCGGACGCACTTCGCGTACCACCACATTATCGTTGAAGTATAACGTAAGCCCAACAACTAATCCGATTGTTACCTGACCTACAATTTTAAATCTTCCTGCCAGGCCTTCTTTGTTTTTCTTGAATACTTTAATGTAGTCATCCAGGAAACCAATCATTCCTAACCAAATAGTTGTCGCAATCAATAGAATTACATAAACATTATCCAACCGTGCCATTAGCAGCGTTGGAATAAGTATAGCTGCAATGATGATGAGGCCACCCATAGTAGGTGTACCTTTCTTCTGCAATTGACCTTCCAACCCTAAATCGCGAATGCTCTCACCCACTTGTTTTTTACGCAAGTAATTGATCAGTACTTTCCCAAATGTGATCGTTATCATTAACGACAATACCGCAGCTGCACCGGCACGAAACGAAATGTATTGAAACAATCCTGCTCCCGGAAAATTAAATGTGCGCTCGATATAGTCGAATAAATAGTATAACATTAGTTGCTAAACAGTTTAATCATTCGCGCCAATACTTCTTTATCATCAAAAGGATGTTTCACACCTTTTATCTCCTGATAATTTTCATGACCCTTTCCGGCAACCAAAACAATATCTTTTGGATTGGCCATCATGCAAGCCGTTTTAATTGCTTCCTCGCGATCAACCATCACCAATGTTTTCTTCGCATCGGTTGGGCCCACACCTTTCTGCATCTCCCGAATAATTTCCATTGGATCTTCGCTTCGTGGATTATCGGAAGTAAGAATCACTTTGTTGGAATATTTACATGCGATGGCGGCCATTAGCGGACGCTTGGTTTTATCACGATCACCTCCACAGCCAACTACTGAAATTACCTGCTCGTTTCCGGAGCGGAAATGTTCTATGGTTTCAAGTACATTCTTCAATGCATCGGGTGTATGCGCATAATCAACAATAGCCGTGAATTTTGAACCCGGTTGTACCAATTCAAATCTTCCTGAAGCACCCGTTAAAGCTGATAACTTCATTAACACCATTTCGGCATCTTCGCCTAATAATGAAGCAGCACCGTATACGGTTAATAAATTGTACGCATTAAAATCTCCAATCAACTTAAACCAAACACTACGTTCAGCTATTTCAAGTTCCAGGCCTTCAATCGAATTTGTAATAATTTTTCCTTTGAAGTCGGCCATCTTTTTAAGGCCGTACGTTAGTTTGCGTGCTTTTGTATTTTGTAACATCACCATACCACGCTTATCATCTACATTTACCAATGCAAAAGCATCTGCTGAAAGGCCATCGAAGAAACCCTTCTTGGCGCGGATGTAACTTTCAAATGTGCGATGATAATCTAAATGATCGTGTGTGATGTTGGTGAACAACGCACCAGTAAAATGTAATCCTTCAATACGACCTTGTGCAACCGCATGCGAACTCACTTCCATAAAACAGTGTGTGCAGTTTTCTGCCAGCATCTGATTTAACAATTCGTTAATCTGAATAGGATCGGGTGTAGTGTGCGTAGCGTGAATTTCTTTATCCACAATTTTATTCACAACTGTGGATAACATTCCGCATCGATAACCCAATGCTGAAAACAGCTTAAACAACAGTGTGGCAACCGTTGTCTTGCCATTGGTTCCGGTTACACCAACCAACTTTAGTTTTGCAGCTGGATTTCCATAAAAATTACCGGCAATGATGCCGAGTGCTTTTGCACTTTCTTTTACTGTAACATACGTTACCTTCTCAGAAATTGCTTCAGGTAATTTTTCACAAACAACGGCAACAGCTCCATCAACAACCGACTTCTCTATAAACGCATGGCCATCGGACTGCGTGCCTTTTACAGCAACAAATAAAAATCCAGGCTGCACTTTGCGCGAATCAAAGGCAATGCCCTTCACATCTACATTCATATTACCAGAAGTAGATGTGATGTGCACTTTATATAATATGTCCTTCAATTCTGCCATTATCCTAATCGCACATAAATTCTTGAACCTTTTGAAATTTTTGTGCCTGGTGAAAGTGACTGTTGTGTAACACGGCCCTTGCCTTCAAACGAAACACTTAAACCAGATTTCTCCAGCAGGTAAACAGCATCGCGATAAGTCATGCCCAACACATCGGGTACCTGATCTTTCACAATTGCATTTTTCTTCCACACTACCGCGTTTCCATTCTTGGCTGCTTTAATCCATTCTTCCTCAGTTGAGGAGTGATTTGAAATTCCTAACTCGTTGCTTAACCGGGTAAGTTCTTCCTGATTACCGGCACGGATAACCGGAAACACACCCGGCTCTTGCACTTGCTTTTTCTCCATAGCCAGATGCAGGTTGATATCGCGTGCATAAATGTTATCGGCAATATCTTTAAACACGGGGCCTGCCACATTATTTCCGTATTGATAAAAGCCGCGTGGATTTTTAATTAACACAATAGCTGAATACTTAGGCGCATGTGCCGGAAAGTAGCCCACAAACGAAGTGATGTAACGCTTTTCATAACGACCATTAATCAGAATCTGAGCAGTTCCGGTTTTACCTGCAATGCGATCATGTGCAT
>DPSB01000151.1 GCA_003537495.1 Cytophagales bacterium
CTTCGGTATTGATACCCTGGAATACCTGTGGTGCTACACAGGCCAATGTATTAGGTGTAGCCACCATGGCGTATGCTCCCTATTGTTTCTTCTGCATCATCAGTCCGCTAATGACGGTGCTGCAGGCCTATCTCAATTATAAAATTCGCAGGCTGGATGCCACAGAAAAGTAATTTACCGCTTACCATTTCGCACGAAGAAATAAACGAACTTCCGCTGGGCGCGTTTGAAGGCAAGGTGATGGTTATCTCTGATGACAAACTATTGCCGCGTGTATTTGATGAAGTAGCCGAACATAAAGTAGTTGGCTTCGATACTGAAACCAAACCCGTATTTGTACGTGGCCAGCAGAATAAAGTTTCACTACTTCAGATTGCCCTACCCGATAAAGTATTTCTGGTGCGCCTTAAGTTTACGGGCATGCACACGCCCATTATTAAGTTTCTGGAAAGCGATGACATTCAAAAAGCGGGCGTGGCTTTACGCGATGATATTAAAGCGTTGCAACGCTTAAAAAATTATGACCCTGCCGGATTTATTGAACTGGCCGACATGAGCAAACAAGCCGGCCTGCAGGTTGAAAGTGTTAAAAAATTAACGGCATTACTGCTGGGTTTTCGCATTTCAAAAAGCGCGCAAACCAGCAACTGGGAAGCTGAGGTATTGAATGAAAAACAAATCAGCTATGCCGCTACCGATGCGTGGGTTTGCTTAGAGATTTACCACAAGCTACAGGACCTGCTTAAATAAGTGGTCGAAAAGTATTCTAACCTGCAAAGCACATCTCTGTTTTTGGCCGTTTGTAAAATCATAGCGCTACGCTGAACGCTACGGTAGTATTTTTCTTCTTTGCAACTAACCTATCCTGCTATGAGAAAGACACTACTTTCTTTTTTAATGACATTGGCTTGCCTTGCCGCTATCAGTCAACAAAAGGCTTTAACTATTAAAGACTATCCTAAATGGAGTCGCATTGTAACACCCACTATATCAAACGATGGTAAATGGTTTGCCTATGCACACCGACCCAATGGAGGCGATGATACCTTGATTATCAAAAATCTGGATGCTGAAAAACAGTATAAAGTAAAGTTTGCGCAATCACCACGTTTCTCTGAAGACAGCAAATGGGTTACCTATACCACCAAACCATCTAAAGAAGAAGACAAGAAGTTAAAGAAAAACAAAAAGCCAGCGTTCAATACCGCCTGGGTTATGAATCTGGAGACCGGAGAGAAATCTGCAGTAGAAAGAGTTGAATCATCCACGTTATCAGCAGGTTTAAATTACTTTGCAGTGCTTCGTAAAAAACCAACCGAAGACAATTCTAAACATGAAGGCAAAGATCTTATTCTGCGCAAACTTGCCGATGGCACCATAACCAACATTGGTAACGTGAGTAATTATGCCTTTAACAAAAAAGGAACCTTGCTGGCTTATACAGTTGATGCCGATGGAAAAAGTGGCAATGGTGTTTACCTTTTAACACTTGCCACAGGCGAATTAAAAACGCTTGACACCGATACATTAAAGTATGAAAAAATCAGTTGGGATGATGACAACGCACTACGAAAAGATTGGGCTTTAAAAGGGAAAAGCCTGGCAGTTTTAAAGGGCAGCGCGCGCGATACTACCTTGCATAAAATCAATTCGCTGGTGGTGTTTACCAACGTGGGCACACCTGCATACAAAAAGCAAATCTTCACCACTCAAAGTCTTAATGCCTTACCAAAAGAAATGATCATCAGTGAAAATCGTGAGGTGAGTTTTAGTGAAGATGGCACTTCGGTTTTCTTTGGCATACGCCAGCAAGAGCAGAAAATAAAAATGAGTAAGGACACGGTTGCTAATGTGGACGTGTGGCATTGGAAAGACGATTACATTCAATCGGTACAAATGCGCAGAGCCGAACAAAATAAAAAATTCACATTCTTGTGTGCTGTTGATTTGAATACCGAAAATTTTTCGAAACTGGCTGACGAATCTCTGCGTCAGATTATTACATCGCGTCACTCTATTTATGCTGTTGGTCGCGATGAAAAACCATATCTGAATGATGTTAACTGGGGTGTAAGTCCGGCAGATTTATATCGCATAAATCTGAAAGATGGTTCGCGGCAGCTCTTTGCCAAAAATGTAAATCGTCCGCTGGGTGGTTCGCCCGATGGCCGGTACTATCTCTACCAACTCGATTCCAGTTTGTATGTAGTTGATCTTACCTCCAACAAAGTAACCAATGTATCTAAAGCCGCTCCGGTAAAGTTTATGAACATGGAGCATCCATACCCTCACGAAAAACCACCCTTTGGAGTAGAGGGCTGGATCAAAGATGGTAAGGGTGTAATCGTAAATCACAAATACGATTTGTGGCTGCTTGCGCTGGATGGTAGTAAAGCCACCAACCTTACCGGTGGCCTGGGCGACAAACAGGAAATTCATTTCACCTATGTTTCCCTTGATCCACTAGAAGAATTTGTTGATTTGAAAAAACCAATAACACTTTATGCCTATGGCGAGTGGACCAAGAAGACGGGCTTCTATTCGCTTGCGCCCGGTAAAACTCCGGTTGCTATAATCTATGAAGACCGCGCCTTCAGTACTCCGCTCAAGGCCTTGAATGCCGATCGAATTGTTTTCAACAGCCAA
>DPSB01000021.1 GCA_003537495.1 Cytophagales bacterium
AATGTTAGCTCCTAATTCAATGGTGTATGGAGTCCATACACCGGCTTGCGTTTTAAGCCATGAGGTTACACCAGTAGATTGACCGTTGGCCGATGAACGGATGGCTAACGTATCGCCTGCATATGCTAACTCTAATCCAACCTGATAAGGTCTTCCGAATACGGGTGTTTCGCGATCGAAGTAAATGGTAGTAGGCCGATTAGCCGCAGCATCAGCTGCTATTTGTTGCAACAAAACTGTTTTGCGTTCAATAACAGAGCCCGGAGCATTCTGTGCTCCGCGTGCATTCCATACCACCACATCTACAGTAGCATCTTCATTTATAATTTTAATTTTTCCGAAGTTGATATTTACCCCGCTTATTTTCTGATAGCCAAGTGGATTGCTGAAGTATTCAGAAATAGCTCCGTATCTTCTGCTGTTGTGCCCGGTAAGATAGCCGGTGTATGCTCCAAATGCCGATAATTTAATTAATGAAGGTGTATTGGTTGACTTAAAGTTATTCTCTGTGTTACAAAGTCCTTCTTCAGAAACATCGATGTAGCTCAGGCGCTCTAATAGAACGGAGGATCCAAGGGTGTTAGTCGCGACTAAAGTCACGGCATACGTGCCGGGCGAATTGTATCGAACTACCGGATTGCGTTGTGTGGAAGTTGCCGGATCGCCTCCTGCAAATGTCCAGCTCCAACTGGTGGGGAAGTTGGTCGATAAGTCCGTAAAGCTTACCTCGCCACCTAACAAAACAGTTGTATTGTTTACATCAAAGTTTGGTGTAGGCACATCGGCTACTATCAGATTGCAGAGATTACCTTCCACCAAAGATTTTCTTCTTGGACTAACTTGCAGTACGGCCAGCATCCTTGTTTTCTGCCCTTGAGTAAAAATATTCATACACGCATCGTTGGTGTAGTCCATGTAGTTCTCAACCATATTTACACCTGAGCAACTGATGCGCCCGATGGGGCAACCCGAACTGGGGCCATCTGCATTTGGAGTGTCAGCAACAAAATCATCGGCACTGCATCCGCCATCACCCCAAATATGTCGTAAGCCCAACCAATGCCCGGTTTCATGTGTTAGCGTGCGACCTCTATTATAAGGTGCAACCATTACCGGGAAGTTACCTTTATCAACTGAACCAAAAGATTGAAAGCGAACTACCACACCATCGGTTGAAGCTGGACCACTGGTTGGCAAGCCGGCCAAGCCAGATTGATCAGGAAACTGTGCATACCCAATCAAGCTTGAATTGCTCGAAGCAAACCGAACGGTCCAGATGTTATAAAATAAGTTTGTGTTCCAGATGGTAGTAGGCTTGAGAATGTTTTCTATTTGTTCGGTTGACCAGTCAGCGCGGGCACCATTGTAGCGATGAATGCCGGGCTCTGCCATTACATTCCCATTTTGATCAACCGGTGAAAGACAAAATTCCAATTCAATATCGGCACCTACCGGGTTAGAATTAAAGCCGGGGGTGCCGGGTGCGCGTCTGAAATCTTCATTCAGAACTTCAATCTGTGCCTGCACTTGTGCCTGACTTATGTTGGTACCGGTACCAATAGCTTCACCATTATGAACAACGTGTACAATAATGGGAATGTTAAGAATCGTATTTTCGGTGCGACCTTGTGCTTTGGCTAATTCAATCTCTTTTATCTTTTTCTGAATTACTTTTTCAAAATCGTCTAACGAACCTCTTTGTGGGAAACGCATCCTGCTCTTTTGATCCTCTTGCATGGTGGCGCATGGTTCTACAACAGGAAGCTGTTGTGCGAATGCACCAGCCGAAAGAATTAGCAATAAAAGAAACAATCCACCCCGCATAGTAACTTAATTTGTTCCCGTTGATTTGAATGCAATTCTGTAACTTTGGGTATTTTCCTGATCGATAAAAATTTCGAGTAGCATATCGGTATTACTAACCTCGCGCACAATGTAGGGTAGCGGAGTATCGCTTAAAAATGGAAGAATTATTGTTAGTGTGGCACCACCATTTATAAACGACCAGGTATCGGTTATTAGCAAATCCGGTTCACCACTTGCGCATTTGGTTGCGCCATTGGTTACCTCATACTTTTTTTCTGAGTCAGCATAAAATATATACTGGTCATCGCGAATGCAACTAGTTAACGTGTAACTAAAATCAGACTTACCTTCTTCCCACAAGATGATACTTTCAAACACCCAGGTCTTTTTTTCTTTACCTGAAAAAATTTGGGAGTAAGTGTACGGGGTTGGTTCAATTTCTTCTGAGCAACTCATCACACCAACAATGAGCAGAAGTATAAGTATATCAACTTTTTTCATAGGCTTAGTCGGGGAATAAGTTGAACGTAAACGAAGGTTGATCGTCAAAATCTACTAAGGTAATGGTAAGTGTAATCTGGCGACTTACCGGATTAACAATACCTGTACCGCGTATGGTAGCTAATTCGGTAGGCAGTTCGGGTTGCTCTTGCTCTGGAATAGTGAGCGTATTGTTATCATTGTCAATAAAGGTAAGCGGTAGTGGATCTGAAAATTGAAATATATTGATATTCCAATTTGATAGTCTATAGTTTCTACAATCCTGGCTGGTTATGGTAATATCACGCAAAGGAATAGTAAATGCTCCTCTGGTACCATAGAAATAACCACCCAACACACAATCATCTAAAATGGTATAAGCGAAAGATTTGCCAATACCGCCAATACCCTGACCTACCGCTAACTCGGCATCACTAACCGAAGTAAGTGTAAACTCAACATCTTGCGAGCGTAGAATGTTATTGGAGTTATTAATCAATTGAAGTTCGAGATAGCCAAAGTATTGTCCTCTTGGGATGGTGAGTGAGCCTCGTGTGCCGATAATTCTATAATCGATATTTTCACGAGCCGAGCCACCAATGGAATATTGAATCGTAACGTCTTGTTCGCGAGCCGGGGCTGCAAGGTGTACTTCAAGTTGTATGGTTTTGCTAAAACTTTCGCGTTTCGTTTCGGTGGCAGTGGTAAACCGAACATGGTATGGCCCTGTAAAAAGTATAGGTTCAGTCTCGCATCCTTGTATAAGAAGTAAAGCGATTAAGAGGCTTGTTATGGTGTAAAGTCTTTTCATTAGTAGCCAGGGTT
>DPSB01000134.1 GCA_003537495.1 Cytophagales bacterium
TGAGTTACTTTATAAAAAAATCGAAAATAGTATAGAAGAAATTTTATCTAAGGAGGGATATATCTTCTTTGGCTACCAAGACAAAAAGCTAATCCGAATGAATTCATTAATCAGAAAAAATGATGATGGTATAAGAGATTGCTTTTGTATTCATGCCTCTAAGTTGGAATTTATAAAAACCAAGCTTTCGAACTTCTTTTACTGAATTACCTCATGAGCATTCGTTATCCGTCAAAGTATTACCAGTACACTCCTGTCTTATGCCGAGCGATTATTGAGTGCATAAACCTGATGTTCTGTTTGCTTAAATTTCTTGTCATACGGCCAAAATCTCATTTACATAAAAATATCATTTTTTAACTTTATAAGAACATAATCCAAAAAAGTTATAACTATTTTGGATTATGTTCGTGGTTTCATCCAAAATCAATGGGCCTCGTCATCCGCCAAAGTATTTACACCACAGCCATTTCCTATGCCGGGGCGGTAATTGGCTATATCAACCTGCTGTATCTCTTTCCTAAATTTCTGGAACCCGAGCAAGTAGGTTTACTAAGAACCATTCAGGATGCCGCTATCTTGTTAGCTCCTTTTGCTACATTCGGGCTGGCACAAAGCATTTTCAGATTCCATCCGCAAATAGTTAAAGACAAAGCTACCGAAGCCGGATTTATAAGCCTGATTACGCTTTTAGCCCTGGGTGGTTTTGCAATCTTCTTCATTGCCTTTAAACTATTCGAAACATCAATTCTTTCCTACTTTGAAGCCAATGCAAAAGAGATTATTCAATACGCTTCTGTTGTCTTGTGGCTTACGCTGATTTTGCTGATCACCTCTTTATTGGAAGCATATTCAAGATCATTGCTGAAAATGATTTTCCCTAACCTGCTGCGCGAGGTGGTGGTTCGGTTATTATTAGCCATACTGGTTATTGGTTATTTTCAAGGCTATATAACGTACACTCAGTTTATTGTCAGTACAATCTTTGCTTATCTTTTTTGCCTGGTGTTGTTGTTAGCATATCTCAGCTTTCTCAAAAAGATTTCATTCACGTTAAATCTAAGCTCGTTGTAACCAGCCAAAATAAAGTCGCTGGTCGTGTATAGTTCACTCAGTTTTGCCGGCACTGCGGGTATGATTCTGATTGGCAAAGTAGATAGCATGATGGTATCGGGTATGTTGGGGCTAGCAGCCAATGCGATTTATACAACTGCCTTTTACATGGCCACTATCATTGAAATTCCAAGAAGAGCCATGAGCCAGGTGGCCATGCCTTTGATAGCGCGCGCGTTTGAAAAAAATGACTTGACCGACATTCAAACGATCTACAGAAAAACGGCCATTAACCAATTTATTATTGGTGCATTGCTCCTGGTTGGAGTCTATATTAATCTTGATAATATATTCTCACTGATGCCGCGGCAGGATGTTTATGAAGTTGGAAAATGGGTAGTGATTATAGTTGGTATTGGTAAGCTAACCGACATGTTGTTTGGCCCGAGTAGCGAAATTATTGTGCTCTCAAAATATTACGCGTTTAATATTTTACTGCTTACATCGCTGGCAGCAGTTGTAATTGTTAGTAACAACATCCTCATCCCGATTTACGGCATAAACGGAGCGGCCATCGGTTCGGCATTGGCGCTTATCTCGTTTAACATATTGAAGTATTTTTTCATCTGGTATAAATTGAAAATGCAGCCTTTTAATTGGGATTCACTCAAGGTATTGATTATTGCTTTAATGATGATTGGACTAAACCTACTCATCCCAAAGTTTCAAACAATAGTTATTGATATAGCAATTCGTTCTACAGCAATCGGCATTTCTTATTCCATATTAATTTTCTATTCGCGCGCCACACCAGATGGCAATGCCTTTCTACTGAAGCAACTTAATCGCCTTGGGCTACTCAAAAAGAATTAATCAAACGCCTCCAACAAAGCAATCAACCTATCGGTTAGCACCCTGCGCGAATAATTTGTCAGCGTTTTTGAATCTGGTTTAGTACCCGATTTCCAGTGGGCGAAACTTTTCAGAAATGCAGTTTCAAAACCTTTCTGGTCGTTTGGTTCATGTACAACTCCCGCACCTGCATTTCTAACAATTATTGCCGAATCGCCATCACTCGCTCCCACTCCAATTATTTCATTACCCGATGCCAGGTATTCAAATAACTTGCCTGGAATATTACCTGCAGCATGAGCTGCATGCGCGAGCACTAACAAAAGCACATCGGTACTTCCATATAATTTCAACAATTCGCTGTGCGGCAATTGATTCACGAAAGTAACACGGAGGGCCAACACAGTATCTTGTTCAATAAAATTTTTGAATGATGCATTAACCGAACCTATAAACTCAATCTTCACCGCGTTACTAAAATCAGCATTTTGCTCGCAGAGACTTTTAATAGCGAGCATGGCAGGTCGAGGATCGCGCAATTCATCTACGCCACCAATATGTCGAATGGTAAATTTAGAAGTGCGCTGGTGTTGAATCGATTTAAAATCATCTTCATCAAAACCGTTGGTGATCAGTTGTACATTCTTTCCACCCAACTGCTGAAACTGTTTTACGTAATAAGGCGTAACGGTTAAAACAAGATCAGCTTCCTGTAATACAGATCGTTCCAGTTGCTTATGGCGATTTCTTGCCCAGCTAGAAAGCTGAAGCGTATCTAACAAATCCCACTCACTCCACGGATCGCGAAAGTCAGCAACCCATTTTAATACAGTATTTTTTCTCTTCAAACCTCTTCCAATTAAATGTATACTGTGCGGAGGCCCCGTTGTGATTATTTTATCAATCTGATTTCGTTGCACAAAGTCGTTCAGGTATTCAACTGATGGTTTTATCCAAAATCTTCTTGCATCGGGAATAAAAAAATTTCC
>DPSB01000092.1 GCA_003537495.1 Cytophagales bacterium
CATCAACAGTATTAGAAATAAATCTTCTTTGTCGGGGTTGTGGATCTAAACCAAAACCTCCCTTTTGATAGAACACCGGAATTAATGTAATTTTTATGCCAGCCTGCTTTGCAGCTTCTGTCATTCGCAAACCCATCTCGGCTAGTTGCGCATAAGGTTTCCCTTCTTTATCGTGATGTAAATAATGAAACTCGGCCACGTGCGTATAGCCAACACGTACCATTTCGGCATACGCCATAGCGGCCACGGCTTGTGCCTGATCAGGATCTAACGCCAATGCACATTGATACATGGCTTCGCGCCACGTCCAGAAATCATCATCTATACCAACAGGATGATTTTCAGCAAGGCCAGCCATGGCATATTGAAACGCATGCGAGTGTGCATTCTGAAATCCGGGTAATGCAAATCCGGCAACTGATTCAACGGCAATACCAAGCTGCGGAGTTTCTGTACTGAGGTATTGAATCAGTCCGTTTGCATCAACACCAACATAGGCTGATTCAAGCCAACCTTCTTTTTGAAGCAATGCATTGAAGTAATAGAATTTGAGTCCTTCGCCCCTGCCCCTCTCCCTAGGGAGAGGGGTGGCCGAGGCACGAGGCCGGGGTGAGGGATTTGATGCAAGTGCTTCGTATGAAATTTTATTCAGAACCTCTTTCATATTTCTTTCAACTTCATCATTCGTAAACCGAATGATATGAACACCAAACTCCGCAAGGTACTCAGTTCTTTGAATGTCATATTCGCTTTGCTTCTTCGTTAGATGTATATCACCATCCACTTCAATCCCCAATCGTACTTCCTCGCAGTAAAAGTCGAGTATAAAGCCTTCTATAGGTTGTTGTCTTCTGAATTTAAGATTGTTAAGTTTTCGATTTCGGAGGTTAGCCCACAATAACGATTCTGCTGGTGTTGGTTCTTTTCGCATCTCACGTGCATACCCTAAAATTGGGTTAGAGATTTTTGCCCTTGACCAGACTTGAACTTCTTGATTGGATTTGGATTTTGTCATAAAGATCTCCGATCTGAATTGAATCCCTCACCCCAGCCCCTCTCTCCCGATGGCTATCGGGAAGAGGGGTGCCGAGGAACGAGGCGTGTGAGGGCTACTTCACCACCTCAATCAACTTTTCAAACACCTGTTTTAAAAGTGTTCTCACTTTTTCTGCGCGTAATTTATCGTATTTCTTTTCAGCATCATCCATGTAATTGATCTTCGTCATTTCCAATTGCAAGGCATGTCTATTCTTTAATGGTTTACCATAATGGCGGGTAATATAACCACCTTTAAAGGGTTGATTATGCGCTACGGTGTAACCACTGTTGTTAAGCACAGCCAACGCAGTATCAATAAAATTTTGAGCAGCCGAAACGCCATCAGCATCACCTAAAATCAAATCCGGAAATTTTTCTTTGTGGATAGTGGGCACAAAATGCCGGATAGAATGGCAATCCCACAACAACACTTTGCCAAACTTGCGCCTGCGTTGTGTAAGTAGTTCTTTTACTTTAGCATGATACGGTTGATAGTACAATTCTTTTCTGCGTTTTACTTCGGGTAGTTCAACTTCCTGCCGCTCGTCCTTGTAAATGTTTTCGCCCAAAAAAGTAGTGGCAGGACAAAGCGGTGTAATCAACCGACCATCTTTATATAATGGTTTACTGTACGGATCGCGGTTAAGATCAATTACCCAGCGACTATAATTAGCTGTAATCATCGTAATGCCCATAGCCGGAGCAAAGTCATAGAGAATTTGTACAAACCAATCCGTATCGTCTGGAGCTTTGATCATGGCTGGTTTGTATTGGCTTTTCAATTCATCCGGAAAAGCGGTGCCACAGTGCGGAACACTGATAATAATAGGTACTTCCTGCGCAGTGGCCGGGTGAATAGTATAAACCATTACTTTTTGTTTTTAGATTTTGCTGCTTGTTCTTCTAACAAACGTATTTTTTGTCCTAAGCTATTTATTGTGTCTTTCAAAGAGTCAACCTCACTATTGAACTTAAACTTGATTTCATGACTGTACTTTTCACATTCAACGGCACTTTGTTCAAATTCGAGAGCAACTGATTTTTGGCGTTTAGCTTCTGCCTGTTGCATGAAGGCATACACAAACAATGTAAGCGAGATAAATGCAAAACCACCTAAAATAAGCGCAAACCAAATTGGTTTCATTTTCATAGTATCACTATTTACAATTCTTCAGTTGCTCTTCGCAAATAGTGCGTTGCACTAAGGCTTCCTGCTGCGCCAACTCCGCCATCTTTTGAAACTCCTCGGCACGCACGCGTTGTTCGGAGGCTAACTTCTCCAACTCTTCTTTTTGTTGAACGGCTTCGGTTGCAATTTTGCGCTGCTGAAATCCATACCCCAGACTTAGTACAACCAACAGTGCCAATCCAATCACTAACACATTTTTGTTCATGATGTTTTGCGTTTAGATTTTTTCTTCGATTTCTTTTCGGGTTCCGGTTGAGTTTGCTGCACAGGAGCTTCTACAACTTCTGCCTGAAGTTTAATTGCATTTTGTAGTTTGGCTATCTCAGCCTTGTACGCAGCTACATCGCGGTTGCCCATGCGGGCCTTCAATTGTAAAATGCGTTGAAACGATTCATCAATGCGTGCAGGCGTAACCTGACCGCTTTGAACCAGCTTCTTAATAATGGTATGCACTTTATCAACCGTACGTTCATCGCTACCCGCAATGTTGTTGGAAAAACACATCACATCTACACCTGCATTAATAGCCAACCGAATGGATTCTTCCAGTCCGAAATTTTTTGAGATTGCGTGCATCTGCATATCATCAGAAAATACTACGCCATTAAATCCTAAACGCTTCCGCAGAATACCATCCAGAATATCTTGCGAAAGCGTACCCGGATATCCTTTTGCATCTAAGTTTTTATTTACAATGTGCGATGTCATTACCGCATCCACATAACCTGAATCCAATAAGGTTTTATAAGGTTTGAGTTCGCGTTCGTTCCAGGTGGTGGTAACATCGGCAACACCAAAGTGTGTATCTTCTTTAGAGCTACCGTGGCCGGGAAAATGTTTAAGCGAAGTAAGTACTCCATACTTACGATGCATCTTCACCACTTCTTTCGCCATCATGGCTACAGTATCTTCATTGGCTGAATAAGCGCGTTCGGGTTTATAGATAACCGTGTTCTGGGTGATGGCCAGATCCACACACGGTGCAAAGTTTACATTAAACCCGAGGCCAGCCAACGTGGCTGCCATTGCATCGGCATAAAAACGAACGGAGTCGAGTGATTTTGATTTACCGAGTGCCGCTGCCGTAACTGATTTCGTAAAACCATATTTTTCCTTCAGGCGATTTACTTTTCCGCCTTCCTGATCGATACAAATAAACAAAGGGATTGATGCCGCTTTCTGATACGTCCACGTCATATTCTTTACCGAAGCAAATGCATTTGGTTTATTGGGAATGTTCTTTTCAAAGAAAATCAACGCCCCTACTTTTCCTTTTTTAACTTCATCCAACACCAACGGGTCTAACTCGGCTTTTGGCATACCAATCAAAATCATTTGCCCGATTTTTATATCCAGCAAATCGGGAGCTTGCGCCATACCTGTTAAACATCCCAAAGACAAAACCCAAAACAACAGTCGCTTCATTCTAAAATCAGATTAATACTTATTATAAATGGTAAATAAAATTTGTTCCATGCGTTTGCGCACATCGTTAGCATTAACAAGGAAATTGTTATTCATAAAACTAAAGATTAGCACCCGGCCTTTGTGCGAGCGTATGTAACCGCTT
>DPSB01000139.1 GCA_003537495.1 Cytophagales bacterium
AATATTCAAACCGATCTCTTTAAATAAAATATCAAGGTTGAGCGTACTATCTTTTGGTAAGTTAATGGTAACTACACTTCCAAAATCAATTTGCCAAAATCCACCATGCTTCATAATCTCATCGCCCCAATTTTTGTAACTATAAATATTAATATTTGCTGGCCATAGAAATTGTCGGGTGATAAACTCTGATTTTTTCACAATGCGAACAAGTTCGTGTTTACCCACTTCATTAATCAAAGTTTCAAATTCAGTCCCTACCGTTAGGTCTTCAATAAAGAGGTCGTTCTCTGTGGCCCTGAAAACATTTTCAGATACTTGAATCACTTCCATGGTAGTTGTTATTCGTTCGGCTTTATTATAAAGTTCAATACTTAATATTTCGTCTTTCATCTTTTAACAACTTAATACTAGCAAAGATAACCGGAACTTGCTTACATCTGCCTTTGATAAAAAAACAGCAAGTGTAAGAGTTGCCATTCGTATATTCGTAATCCTAAAAATAACACTATGCAAATCCGGATTTTAGTATTTCTGCTCTTTATGAGCACAATGACATTGGCTCAGAAAAAAACAACTGTTCAGCCAATAACCAAAAAACCACTTACACCCGCTGTTTATGACGGCTGGAAAGACATTACCTACAAAGCCCTTACGCCCGATGGTAATTATGCAGCTTTTACCATTAACCCACAAGATGGCGATGGCAAAGTTGTATTTCATAATCTGAAAACCAGCACGCAAGATTCTGTAAAGCGCGCATCAGAAATAGCCCTCACGTTTGATAGCAAATACGCACTGTTTAAAATTAAGCCGCAACAACAACTGGTTAAAGATCTGCGCAGGCAGAAAAAGAAAAAGGAAGATTTGCCGAAAGACTCGCTTGGCATCTACGCGTTTGCTACACGGAAGACCGAAAAAATAGCCCAAATAAAATCGTTCAAAGTTCCGGAGAAAGCCGGGCAATGGGCTGCATGGCAATTGGAAGCATTGAAAGAAGAAAAACCAAAAGCCAAACCCGATACAGCAAAGAAAGCTGAACCCGCCAAACCAAAAAAAGTAAAGAAAAATACCGATGAGAATGGCTACACATTAGTGCTTCGTAATCTCAACACCAACCAAAACGTTCAGTTCGGATTTGTGAAGGAGTATGCGTTTGCCAAATTCGGGCAAGGACTTTTATTCCATAGTACCGGCAACGATTCTACTTTAAAAGCCGGTCTGTATTGGTACGATCTACAAAAAGCAGAATTAAAACAACTGCATGAAGGCAAATCGAAATACAAGTACAAAGGGTTAGCCATTAGCGAAGATGGCACACAGACTTCTTTCCTGTTGGATAGCGATACCACAAAAGCACCCAATCATTTTTATTCACTTCATTATTGGAAGAATGGCGAAGCAACTGCCACAGCATTGGTTCATGATAAAACCCCACAAGTGCCTGCCAACTGGTTTGTAAGTGAACATGCCACTCCAAACTTTTCAAAAGATGGAAGCAAACTTTTTTTTGGATTAGCGCCTAAGCCATTGGTGCAAGACACTACGCGCCTGGAAGAAGAAATTATTAAAGTAGAAGTATGGAACTGGCGCGATAGTGTTTTACAAACCCAACAAAACAGTCGCCTGGAGGCAGAGAAAAAGCGTTCGTATCAAACCGCTATTAACCTTACCGATAAATCAATTGCATTACTGGGCGGTACAACCATTCCGCAAGTTATGTTGGCCGATGAAGGCAGTGCTGCCATTGCGTTGGGTCTATCCGACTTACCCTACCGATGGAGTAATTTTTACGATGTCAATACGGCTGAAGATGCATACATTATTGATGTAAAAACCGGAAACAAAAATAAGATTGCCGAAAAAGTAAAAGGTAATATTTCCATTTCGCCCAAAGCAAAATTTGTATTTTGGTTTAGCTTGCCCGACACCGCTTGGTTTACATACGATGTAACTTCAAAACAAACACAATCGCTTACCAAAACGTTGCCGGTAGCTTTTGCCGATGAAGAAGATGATCATCCGGACTATCCTTCTTCGTATGGTTTTGCCGGTTGGTTAGAGAACGATGCGCGGTTTTTAGTTTACGATCGCTACGATATCTGGTCTATTGATCCGCAAGGAAAAACACCGGCCGTAAATCTTACCAAAGTGGGTCGCACGCAGAAAATAACCTTCCGCAATGTGTGGCTCAACCGCGAAGAAAAATTTATAAAGCCAGATGCTACCCTGTTATTAAACGGGTTTGATGAACAAGCTAAAACAGTTCACTACTACAGCTACTCATTAAAAACCGGGGAATTGAAAAAACTGACATCTGGAAATTATCGATTTGCAGGAGTAGCCAAGGCTTTGCACAGCGACAATATTCTGTTCACCCGCGAAAACTTTAGTGAGTTCCCAGATCTATGGGCAAGCAATCTCACGTTCACCACTCCAAAAAAAATCAGTAACGCCAATCCGCAACAGAAAAATTACCTATGGGGAACAGTTGAGTTAGTGAATTACACCTCGCTCGATAACGCACCGTTGCAAGGTCTACTTTACAAACCCGAAAACTTCGATCCGAAAAAGAAATACCCGATGCTGGTATATTTTTATGAGCGCAGTAGCGATGGATTGCATTCTTATTTCAAGCCACAACCGGCCTGGTCAATCATTCAACGCATTATGTGTGTAAGCAATGGCTACCTTGTATTTGTACCCGACATCGTTTACAAAGACGGACTGCCAGGTGAAAGCGCATACAATTGCATTATGCCCGGAGTAAATCAGTTAATCAGCAATGGTTTTGTTGATGAGAAAAATATCGGTATCCAGGGCCAAAGCTGGGGCGGTTATCAAACCGCGTATGTTATTACCCGAACTAATTTATTTAAAGCCGCAGGTGCCGGTGCAGCCGTAGTAAATATGACCAGCGCTTATGGCGGCATTCGTTGGGGTAGTGGGATGAGTCGCATGTTCCAGTATGAAAAAAGTCAGAGCCGCATTGGCGGAACACTGTGGGAGGAGCCGCTTT
>DPSB01000079.1 GCA_003537495.1 Cytophagales bacterium
AATTACTTCACCACCAGATTTCAGAAGGAACAATGACCGTGCTTACCAACACCCAAAATGTTTTGCCGGTTGTTCAGTTGGAGAATAAAAAATTTGCTTCACTTACAATTGGCAATGTTGCCCAGAACGAATTTACCCGATACTTAAGCAAGTATGCACCTTTTAAACATTATAGTTTGGATCTGAATGACACTACATCACTAAAACAAGAACTAAACCAGGCCGATGTGATTGTAGTGGGTTTGTTCAATGCCCCTACTCCATCGATACTAACTCTTCTTAAAAAATTAAGCATAGATAAGCAGCTAATTATTTGTCATTTAACAGATGCCGGTGGGCTGGCCATACTCAAAGATTTTCCGGTGCTGGTAACCGCATACACATCCACAATTGAAGCACAAAAAATTATAGCTCAGGTTGTATTTGGCGGAATGGCCGCGCAGGGTGTGCTTCCGTTTTCAATACCCAATGCGTTTGATGCCGGCACCGGTATTCAAACCGTGGCACTCAATCGCCTTTCCTATACTTTGCCTGAAGCAGCCGGTGTGGATAGTAAAACACTGGAACAAATTGAAACAATTGCACGCGAGGCAATTGATAGCTGTGCTACACCCGGTAGCTATGTAATGGTAATTAAAGATGGTAAAGTAATTTACGATCGTGCCAACGGTTGGTTAAATTATAACAATCAGCAAGCTGTAACCGAAAACACGGTGTACGATCTCGCATCGATAACCAAAGTAGCGGCAACTTTGCAAACGGTAATGTTCATGCACGAAAAGGGTTTGATTGATATCAACAAAAAAGCTTCTGTCTATCTGCCCGAGTTAAAAAAATCAAACAAAAAAGATTACACACTCAAAGATATTCTCACCCATCAGGCTGGCCTATGGCCCTTCCTTCCGTTTTGGGCAACCACTGTAAAAGATAGTAAGCCGTTACCGGAATATTACAGTTCTACTTCTAATGCCAACTATCCATTCCCGGTAACGGAAAAAATGTTTGCATCCAAAGCTATGAAAGACAGTTTGTGGCAATGGATCATAAAAGCACGCGTACAGGAAAAACCACCGCGTACGGTGTATGGTTATCGCTACAGCGATATGGGTTTTTACATACTGCAACACCTGGCCGAAAAACTGTTGAATCAACCCATGGAAGATTTTCTGGAGCAGAATTTTTACGAACCATTGGGTGCTTACACCATGGGTTACCTGCCCTTACAGAAATTCTCGCCCGACCAGATTGCCCCTACTGAAGACGATAAACTTTTTCGCGGTGGACTTTTAACTGGTTATGTGCACGATCAGGGTGCGGCCATGCATGGAAACATTGCCGGCCATGCCGGATTGTTTGGTAACGCTAACGATTTGGCTAAACTCGGCCAGATGTTGTTACAAAAAGGTAACTATGGTGGACATCAATTCTACAAACCCGAGACAGTAGAATTTTTTACTACCAAACAATATGAAACCAGCAGGCGCGGGTTGGGTTGGGATAAACCAACGGTAAGCGATTGGGCCGGCCCAACAACTTTATTGGCTTCGCCACTTACCTTCGGGCATACCGGTTTTACCGGCACCTGCATTTGGGTCGATCCCACATTTAACCTGGTTTATGTTTATCTATCAAACCGCGTGCATCCGGACATGACCAACAATAAGTTGTTGAATGCCAACATCCGGCCCCGCATTCAAGAGGTTATTTACAAAGCCATTTTTAACTACGGTCAATATTAAAAATAAGTTAATAGCGCCATCTGCTGAAACTAAATGACCGCTTAACGGGTTTACAGGTGAG
Source organism: Cytophagales bacterium (assembly GCA_003537495.1). Classification (GTDB taxonomy): domain Bacteria; phylum Bacteroidota; class Bacteroidia; order Cytophagales; family Cyclobacteriaceae; genus ELB16-189. The sequence continues at coordinate 1,801 of DPSB01000079.1, forward strand.
GTTTTAAGATTTTGTTTTATCTTCAAACCAACCACTTAACTCTACCTAATGAAAATTGGAATTGTGTGTTATCCTACCTTTGGCGGTAGCGGTGTTGTTGCAACAGAATTAGGCAAAGCACTCGCCAAAGAAGGCCACCAGGTACACTTTATTACATATAGTCAGCCGAGCCGGTTAGACTTCTTGAACGAGAATTTATTCTATCATGAAGTAGAGTTCCGGTCTTATCCCTTGTTTGAATACCCACCCTACGAACTGGCACTGGCCAGCAAGATGGTGAGTGTGGTTAAAAACGAAGGTCTTGATCTGCTGCACGTGCATTATGCTATTCCGCATGCTTCGGCTGCGTATATGGCTAAGCAGATTTTAAAAACACACGGCATTTATATTCCGGTGGTAACTACGCTGCACGGAACCGACATTACCCTGGTGGGCAAAGATGCGAGTTACGAACCCGTAGTTACGTTTAGTATTAATCAATCGGATGGCGTTACCAGTGTATCAGAAGATTTAAAACGCGAAACGTATTACTCGTTTAAAATCACAAACGAGATTGAAGTGATACCCAATTTCATCGACCTTGAAAAATTTAAGAAGCAAAAGAAAGATCACTTCAAGAAAGCGATTTGCCCGAATGGCGAGGCATTAATTGTACACACTTCTAACTTCCGCAAAGTAAAACGGGTAATGGATGTAGTGCATGTGTTTAATAATATCCACAAAGTTGTGCCCTCTAAACTTTTAATGATTGGTGATGGGCCCGAACGCCAACCTGCAGAAACACTTGCGCGTGAGTTAGGTATAAATGATGCTGTTCGCTTTCTTGGAAAATTAGAAGCAGTAGAAGAGGTGCTTTCAGTTGCCGATTTATTTTTAATGCCTTCTGAGAAAGAAAGCTTCGGCCTTGCTGCACTGGAAGCCATGGCCTGCGAAGTACCCGTCATCTCTTCCAATGCCGGAGGTATACCTGAGCTTAATATTGATGGAGTCACCGGATTTTTAAGTGAAGTAGGTGATGTTGAAGAAATGTCTAAGAATGCACTTCATATTCTAAATAAGGAAAATCTTCACACTTTTAAGGAGAACGCATTAAAAAGAGCGAAAGAATTTGACATCTCAAATATTCTTCCTTTCTATGAAAATTATTATAGAAAAGTGATTGAAAAATCAGCTGAGAAGGTAGCCATCTGATTGGCCTCTCAGGCTGAGGTTGATAGTAGTCGAGATAGTTGGAAGTTGAAACGTGATACTATG
>DPSB01000247.1 GCA_003537495.1 Cytophagales bacterium
AAGAATGGCATCGGAATAAAGCGGGAAAAATTTTAAAATAGCTTTTTGAGTAATCTGTAAGGTCAGCCATTCTTTTGCCAATTTGCTACGCTCTATTAGCTCTACAAATTCAGGATCGTCCCCCAGATAACCAGAATAGATCTGAGCACCATGAACAAGGGATTCATCGGGTGCCAGAAAGTATTTGCTCAGAAACCTGATTTGCGAACCTCCATAAGCAAGTTTCGACTTCGCCATCCTGATCCCTAATGTCTCGCCTAGACGGTTTAGCAGGAATTCCGTGATCGATTCAATCGGATACCATTTGTGACCAGTTTTAGCGATGAAGGCTGGCCACTTATGGCGATGACGCTTTGCGCCGTGACCAAATTCATAATGCCTGATAAACTTCTTGGGAGCATCGCCTGATACCGCCTGATCGGTGACAAAGTATTCATGTTTTTTTAGCACCTCTATTGAGCCTAACGAAGGACGGAACCCCGTATGTCTTTCTATTTTGTCTGGCGTCAAATGAAGACTCATCCTTTTTGAAAAATTTTATGCTGCTAATTAGCAGATATTTCCTTGTATAATAAATGCGTAACGGGTTTTTTTACTTGACGCGATATTCGGATTTGACGTTTTATCAAACACTTCCTGCCACCCCATTTTCATCCTCAAATTTTTGACGCTAATTGAAAAAGCTTCTTCCCGAATTCCGTCCACCTTTCAGGATCTAAAAATGATCATCAACTACCCGGTTGCAATCTTCATCACGTGTTCGTTCAGCGTACTACTGAGTAACTCAGCATCATAATGCGCCTCATTGTTAGCGTGCTGAACGGCCCCAATGAACTCTTTAGCCACATGATAATTCCAATATAGGTTTTTGACTAATGGCATGTCCAGGTAACCGATGGTAGTTAAATACAATACCAACCGTTCACGTTTTAAAAGCTGGTTGTGAAAATACGGGGTAAACCAATCTTGCATTCCACTACCACGCTTTTTATCAATCAGGTATAATACATTGTACGCATGTTGTACAAAGTTTTTGATGGTGTAAAATTCATCTCTGTCCTTAATGGTAGAATGAAACGTTTTGTGTATATAGTTTGCAAACTCTTTTGTGGCCTCTGCCTTGCTAATACCAACGCGCTCCAATTGCTGTTGATGAAAGATTCTAAATGTAGTAATGTAATTTTCATAACACTTTAATATGGCTGATTGAACCTCAGGCTGATTCTTATACCTGACAAATGCCTCCACAACATTAAACACAAAGGTATTGCTGGTTTGCTCAATCAAAATTTCTTTTTGTTCATTCAATGCCCTGCTGGTATCCTCTTGCGCTTGGGCTGTCTTCTTGAGTTCATCCACCTGTAGTCTATACTCTCGCATTTGATAAATCAGAGCCGCAACAAAAAGAAAGACGCCAGCCAGTGAGAACAATGAACTGATATGCTCAGGCCCAACGTACGCTTGGGGCAATATCCCCAAGTTGACAAATGGATAGACCAAACCGATAACAACAAAAAAGGCAGCAGCAATGAGTAGAATCCTTTCAGTGATTTTGAACATGACGTTTGAATTATTTTCACCTTAAGTTAAAAGATTATTGCGAGGTCTTGTCACTTGTTTTAGCACTACTTTGCTCAAAACACCCTGCTTCGCATAAACGCTCCTAAAAATCGACTATGTCTTTTGACGAGAAACCATCCAAACTTCATTCAGCACCTCCAGTGCGCTGGCGGGGCAGAAGAGCGGGGGGTGTGATGGCAGGCGGGAGGACGCAATTTTCTGCCTAGATTTTTTGGTTCCTTTTTGTAGCAATGACAAAAAGGGACAACTTCTATACCTTAATCGATCACGCATCATACATCTGGAACACAAAATCGAAGCGGTACACCTTAATGCCCTCAACAAATTTTTAAGTAGAATTGAGCTTGGAGATTTGGAGTAGTTAATAAAGATGAGCAGTTAACAATTGTTAACTACTTATTTAAAAATCAAAATCGTAATAAACCTAAACTGAACCTGTGACCACCACTGAATTCAACATCCTTCCCCTTCACCACCAGGCGCCCATTGTCTGGCAAGAAGGTAAGTTCATGGAAACAATTTCATATTATGGCTACCAGGTGAACTTGTACGCCCTATTTGATTTTTTTGTGGAGGTATATTATTCAGAGCACCAAAACGCTATCCACAAAATCGAAGCTGTAAACCTCAGTGCCCTCAACAAATTTTTAAACAGAATTGATCTCGGGGATTTGGAGTAGTTAACAAATGTGAAGCCGTTTAACAATTGTTGATTTAACTTAGAAGTATCCGAGTTTACAAGGTCATACCACTACTCAAGGTGCATCACTGGGTAATTTCCAAAGGATTAAGTGCAATGGCAAGCCTGCTTAAAATATCAAAAAAGGGAGGCACTAATTAGATTAAGATTACTTAATAGGATTCTTGGGCATGAAATCTTTTGGGGAGCAACCCATCTCAATTGCTAATTGGTTAAGATGGTCTAAATTGTACGCACTGTCAAAATTAGGACTCTCAACTTGGCCAATGAAACCCCGTGATACGTTGAGAAACATTGCAAGATCATCTGGAGTGTATCCCTTTTCAGTTCGCACTCTTTTTACTTCATCGATTACAGCTAATTCAAATTGAGATTTCTTTGCCACGCTTTGGCAAAGTCGAGAAACATGAGTATTATTACGCTTAGTTATAGCTAAGCAAATAAGCTGATGGTTAGTTGCTTATGCTTAAGACATTGTATTTTTAGCAAATACCTGTAAAGGCATTTGCACTTAAACCCTCGTCTTAGAAAACTGGAATTTTCAAAGCGATCACGAGGCAATAAGTGTGGTGCTCACGTCATTGGCGTGGGCCCGCTTATTCGTGATCAAAGGTATTCCAGTACCTCTAAGACGATAAGTTGGGTTCCACGCCATATTTTTTTACCTTGTGTGGTGCCCTTCTTGCTTGACTTTAAAACAAACACGGCATGGGCGAACTAAAACTACATTCCGATGAACAACTCCTCACCGCCCTGGTGGCCGGAGACAAAGTGGCCTTTCGCACCATCTACATGACCTATGCCCGCACATTGTACAACTACACCCGCAAAAATATTGGTGTAAAAGAAGATTGCGAGGAAATAGTACAAGAGGTATTTGAATCGTTATGGGCCCGCCACGAAGAGCTTGGTGCCGTACGCGCATTGGATGCGTATTTGTTTAGGATGGTGCGCTACAAAATCATCCGGTATTTTCAGCATGCAAAAGTAAAACGCAAATACCAGGATCATTACCGCCTCTTCGAGGCCGTGTTTGAAACCATGGAAACAGAAGAACGCGATCCCGTAAGGATTCAGCAATTAATTGAAACCTCCCTGGCGGAGTTGCCGGAGCGTTGCCGCATGGCCATTAACCTGCGCATCAAAGAAAATCTCTCCAATGCAGACATCGCCCTGCGCATGAACATCTCCAAGCCTGCGGTAAAAAATTACATCGTCACCGCCATCGCCCACCTGCGCACCACCTTTCAACGCTCCTACAAACTGGGGTAACAAATAAAATTTTGTGCCTCGTTTTCACTTCCAGAAATCACTGGAAATCTTAGATTTGGCTTTGAACAATAAGGGTATATAAGCCACTACGTGGCTTATATAAGGATGTTGGCATTAATAAGGCCCGGACAATTTGGTCATCTAACGGGTGACACTCTACTAATAAAGATTTTCCACAGGGACAAGTGAACGGCTTCGCAGACAACTTAGACTTTGAAAAAATTAAAACTTAGGACAGGTTAAAAATTAATGCAGCCTACACTCCGCATTTTTTAAAGGATTGTGCTTCGACTTGCCCCTCTCATTTGGCACATACCATAGCCGCTCAAACCTACCGCGACACCAAAGCTATGGCAAGAGCCAAATCCCCACCGCACCACAGGTACTAAGAAAATTTTACTAAAGATTGCAAACGCAAGCTTGACCTATAAATTGATGTTATTAAAAATCATTCTCAAGAACAATATTTCCGGACATATTATCAAGTCGGACATAGTCTATTGATCCAGTTCCTTCGAACAAGTAGAACAGGCCTTTTATAACGCCAAAGTCTTCTTTGTAAGATTCACGAAATACGATTTCTCCATTAATGCTTATGCTTGCATTCCTGTTTTCAACAGTCAAAGCCACATCTTGCCAGTTATATATATTAACCCCCAATGCTGACAGGTCATTATTCTCTCCAGAACGATATACTTCACCTGTCTTGTAATTAGCGTAACTTTCACAACCCTTATTCCGCAAGCTTATCCAAAAGATGTTTTTCTCCGTGACTACTGTCATTTGCATCCATGGACAAAGTTTATCTGAAATGCTATCCACTTTCATACGAGTTAAAAGACTGAAATTGTTAGAAGATATTTTGAAATCCTCGCTGATGCTCACTCTCGTATAAAAAGAGTGTGAGAGATTCACGTTTCTTTTGCTAAGAAGCTCTGGGTTGAGATGCAGTTGTCCATCCTGAATAAAATCTTCATTTTTGAAATTAATCGGTTCATTGTCTTCACCGTTGTAGTAGATATTCGGTTCCCAACCGTCACTTAAAATATGAACCGGCTGCATAGCGATGAGCGAATCATTTGCAAAGAGTTTAGCACGGTGATAACCAGGTTCGTAATAAATACTTGTAAAGGCGTTCCCTTTAGGATCAATCGCGACACGATGCTCGGTATTCCAAGATTGCTGAAAATAGAAGTGGTTAGCCTCTACGTTTGTCAGGTCATACTTAAAAACAACTGTATTTGGTATACCCTTAGTTACTGTTTTTTCTGCTGTAAAATGAATTGGCCCGTTTACCTTTACCCGACCGGGCAATAGTAGCAAAGCTGTAATACCTAAGACGGTAACAAACCCAATGATTACCCACAGCCATCTTGGTCGCTTGGTATGAAAGTGTTGTTGAACTATTTCAACTGGCTGATTCTTAAGCTTGAAATCCTGCCAGTCATTGTAGTCTAGAACTGAAGCAAGACCGTTAAGCGTTGCAATCTGTGGTCGCTGTTTAAAATCTCCTTTCCAAAGCCTTTTCAAGGTGGACAGGCTGAGGTTTATTCCGGTTTTTTCTGCAATGATTAGGGCTAAGGATTCAAGGTCTCGCTGTGTGTACCCGTTGCCATTTCCGAATGCAAACTTCTTTTCAATCTTTTCCTTGCATAATGCAATGTATGCGTCTTCATCCAACATCATCTGTAAAAATTATTAGTTAAAATCATCCAAATCAAGTTTGACCGAGTTTTGGACGCACTTTGATCCCGGTTTATGAGCTAGTTACTTTAAAATTGCTCAAAAATTTTTAGATCATGAAAACAATCACTTTAAGCCTTTTACTTATCCTTTCTTCGGGTTCCATGTTAACTGCCCAGAGCAATAATATTGAAATCACCCGTAAAAACTCTACAGCATTTAACCGTGATGCTGTGTTCGAAAATGGAATAGTACATTTAAACGCCAATGCCAACGATGGAATACTTTGGATTAACAATCTTGACTTTAAAAATGGAACAATCGAACTGGATATTAAGGGAAAAAATGCCCAAGGTCAAAGTTTTGTGGGAATGGCATTTCATGGCATAGACAACCAAATGTATGATGTAGTCTATTTCCGTCCTTTCAATTTTAAGAATCCAGAAAGAAAAATGCATGCCATTCAGTATGTATCATTGCCCAAGCATGACTGGTCCACGCTTAGACACGCATTTCCCGGTAAGTATGAAAATCAAATGCAGCCGGTTCCTGAAAATGAGGAGGATTGGTTCCACACTAAAATTGAAGTGCAGCATCCACACATAAAAGTTTACGTAAATGGTTCGAATAGTCCTGCACTGGAAATCGACCTCATCAGTGAGACCAAACACGGCAAGGTTGGGTTATGGGTGGGCAATGGCTCGGAAGGATGGTTTAGGAATTTGAAAATAGAACAGTGATAATAAGCATGGCATTTTTATAAAATAAGTTTTGGCTTCTTCTATAACTCACTCCACTAACTATAATACAAATGAAAAATACAAGCTATGGTTTTATAACTCCTTATCCTAC
>DPSB01000663.1 GCA_003537495.1 Cytophagales bacterium
GAAGCTTTTTGCTGCGGTGCGCTTTACGCCCAAATACTTTCCGGAATACAAGGAGAAATTTCTGGTTCCCAATTTTGAGCAATCAATTTTAAGTAAGGTAGGAACTGAGATTACCGTGCGTGGGCATTATTTGCCCTTCGACCTGCAAGGCAATTCAATTATCATTTCGAAGTTTCCGTATGCCGCTTGTTTTTTCTGCGGTGGAGCCGGTCCTGAATCCGTAGCTGAAATTTTCTTTTCAACCAAGCCACCAAAGTTTAAACCCGACCAGGTGATTACGGTACGCGGCAAGTTGCGCCTGAATGATACAGATGTAAACCACATGAATTTTATACTGGATGATGCGGAGTTACTCTAAACTTTTGGTGCTGCTATTGCTACCGGCATGTAGTGTTTCGCACGAACAGAAGTTGTTGCAAGAAGCAGCAGACATACACAACACAGCTTTATTAATTGCCGAAGAGCTTGAGGCAACATTAAAGCAAAACACTATTCCTCCCGATTCGGCTTCTGCGATTCTTACCGCTATTGAAGCCTGGGAAAATGATTTGGTAGAAGTACCGGGTAATGAACATCACCACGATCATGAGGGGCATAATCATTCTCACGATCCAGTGCATGTAACAGCCGAAGAGATGCTACAACTACAGTTGGAGTTGAAACAACGAATAGAGCAGATTAAAAAAAGGGTAGAGGCTTTAACAAAAAAAGATGCGACTATTTAAAGAAAAGAAATTACCTGTAACCGTGCTCAGCGGTTTTTTGGGTGCTGGTAAAACAACACTGCTTAATCATGTGCTCAACAATAGGGAAGGGATGAAGGTAGCCGTGATTGTAAACGACATGAGCGAGGTAAACATCGATGCACAGTTAGTAAAAAATGAAATCAAACTTTCGCGCACGGAAGAGAAACTGATAGAGATGAGCAACGGTTGCATTTGCTGCACCTTGCGGGAAGACTTGATTAAAGAAGTAAGTATCCTGGCTAAACAAGGTAAGTTCGATTACCTGTTGATTGAAAGTACGGGCATCAGCGAACCAATACCGGTAGCCCAAACTTTTACATTCGATACTGGTGAAGAGTTATTGAAACTTGCCGACATGACGCGGTTGGATACGATGGTTACAGTAGTGGATGCATTTAATTTCTTCAAAGATTTCGGTAGTGCCGATACCGTGCTTACACGAAAGATGACGGATGATGCAGAAGACCAGCGCAACATTGTTAACCTGCTTACCGACCAGGTAGAGTTTGCCAATGTAATTGTGCTGAACAAGACTGATTTGGTAAGTGCCGGTAATCTGAAATTACTCGAAGGCATGCTTCGGAAGTTAAATCCCGATGCGCGAATCATAAAAACGAGTCACAGTAAAGTCCATACGAAGGATATTCTCGATACAAAACTTTTCGATTATGAAAAGGCTGAGCAATCGGCAGGCTGGATTAAAGAATTAAATAATATTCATACTCCGGAAACGGAAGAGTATGGAATCAGTTCGTTTGTGTTTCGCGATCCGCGTCCGTTTAATCCAGACAGGTTATGGAATTACATCCAGCATCGTTGGCCAACCAATGTGGTGCGCAGCAAAGGAATTTTCTGGTTAGCCTCGCGCCCTGCACAAGTTTTACTCTGGAGCCAGGCCGGGGGTTCATCAAAAGCGGAAGTATACGGCCGCTGGTGGGCTGCCTTGTCGATGCGCGAACGGGCAGCTAATTCGGCTTACTTAGAAAATCAGGAGTTTATCCAAAAGAAGTGGAATAAAATGTGGGGCGATCGATTGAATGAACTTGTTATTATCGGTCAACGTCTAGATAAAGAAAAAGTAAGGCTTGAGTTGGAAGCTTGCCTGTGCAATGAAACTGAAACGCAGCACTTTTTGAATGGAGGTAAATTTAATGATACCTGGCCGATATGAATTGGATAAGCGATATCATTAGCTACTCCATGCAGCAGGTAGAAATCAATCACCTGGTTGATTTTCCACTCATTCTTCATAAACGAACCAATCTGGTTTATATGAAACGCGAGTTAGATTCAGATATCCTGCGGTATGCAGATTTATTATTTCAACATAATTTTTCTGGTATCAACTGCGTAATAGCACAACCTGCACTTGTTTCGGTGGTGAATGATGAACTGGATAAAATTGGATTACATACAGTTGGAAAAATAAAATTGCGAGAAGACATTATTAACCTATCGCAACAATTTTTTCAAGTAACCAAAGCCATCAACCTACGCTTGATTCTTAAGGTAGTTGCGAATGATGGTTGTGCAAAATTTCATACCGATGCCTACGCGTTGCGCTTGTTATGCACTTACGCAGGCCGAGCTACGGAGTGGATTGCCGATGAGTATGTAAACCGTAATAAGTTGATAACGGGTACTAACGAAGACATCATAAAAGACTTTTCAAAAGTACAAGCCATGCAACCCTTTGAGGTTGCTATTCTAAAAGGCGAAACACAACAAACCGGAACGAAAGGAATTGTTCATCGCTCTCCTGCTATTCAGCAGTTGGGTGAGAAACGTCTTTTATTAAGATTGGATTATTAATTATAACATTCATAATATGCTAGAAGCCAAACAACTAACAAAGAAGTATAACGATGCAACAGCCCTGAATGCGGTTAGCTTTAAGGTAAATCCTGGTGAGATT
>DPSB01000076.1 GCA_003537495.1 Cytophagales bacterium
CTGCTCTCCTTTTTTATATGCGTTTGAGAAGTCTTAACCTCCAAAGTCGTCAAAGCGAACGTTTTCTTTTGGAATACCCATATCGTCCAGCATTTTTAATACCGCAGCGTTCATCATGGGTGGGCCGCAAAGGTAAAACTCTACATCTTCGGGCGACTTATGCTTCGACAGATAGTTATCGTACAAACATTTATGAATGAATCCGATATAGCCATCTGAATTTTTATCGTCCAGGCTTTGCTTCACTTTCCAGTTGTCTTCAGGTAAGGGTTCCGATAAGCCGATGTTGAACTGGAAGTTCGGAAACTCCTGTTCGATTTTGCGGAAGTGTTCTACATAGAATAATTCTTTCTTCGAACGGCCACCATACCAATACGAAACTTTACGATTGGTTTTTTCTGTATGAAACAAGTGGAAGATTTGTGCGCGCAATGGTGCCATACCAGCACCACCACCTACGTAAATCATTTCGCGTTGTGTCTTGTTGATGTGGAATTCACCGTAAGGTCCGGAGATCGTTACTTTATCGCCAGGCTTGCGCGAGAATACATACGATGAACAAATTCCAGGATTAACATCCATCCATTTGTTGTTGGCACGATCCCACGGTGGGGTAGCAATGCGAATGTTCAACATTACAATGTTTCCTTCAGCCGGGTGGTTGGCCATAGAATAAGCACGGAAGATAGGTTCATCATTTTTCATTTTCAGATCCCACAACTTAAACTTATCCCAATCGCCCTGAAATACATCTTGCTTGTGGCCTAAGTCCGGATGAGGTGTAATATCCATCGTTTTGAAGTCGGCCGTTAAAGCGGGTACATCAATCTGAATGTAACCACCCGCTTCAAACTTCAACGTTTCGCCAGGAGGCAACTTCACTACAAATTCTTTAATGAAAGTAGAAACGTTGTAGTTACTCACCACTTCGCACTCCCATTTCTTAATACCGAAGATTTCTTCAGGAATACGGATATCAAGATCCTGCTTCACTTTAACCTGACAACCGAGGCGCACGTGTTCTTTTTGTTCCTTGCGTGACAGATGGCCTACCTCTGTTGGCAACACATCGCCACCGCCTGACTCTACCACACACTTGCACATAGCGCAGGTTCCACCACCACCACACGCAGAAGGCAGGAATATTTTTTCGTTTGCAAGCGTAGTAAGCAGTGAGCTACCAGCCGAAACAGTAATGGTTTTTTCACCATTGATAACAATTTTTACGGGTCCGGATTGAACCAACTTTTTCTGAGCGAAAATCAGCAGCCCCACGAGCAGTAGAATTACTACGGTAAAGGCAACAATAGAAGTGAAAATTAACATGGATATCGATTTACCTTGAACCACAAATATAGGCATGGAAGTGAAAACACCCCATTAGAAAGGCATTGAAATATTAACGATGAGGGTTATAAACAAAACTGGCAACCCGATGATTGCCAGTTTGTTGTTTAAGTGGTTGGTAAATCAAGCCGAGAGGCGCTCAACAACAACAGGTTGTGGGGCGGCCGTAAGGTTTGGTTGAGGTGCCAGGATAACACTAACATCATCGCGCCCGGCCCATTCCTGAAGTTTTTCGAGGTGTATGGTTCCTTGCAGGTATTGATGGCCTTTGCCCTGATAGCCGCCTTTAAAATTTTCAAAGTCGCTGCTGCTGATGGATGTTCCTTCCGGGAAGCTGACCACTACATCTACTAATGCCTCGTTGGAGAAGGGCAGGCCATCGCCTTGTGTAAACTTTTTATACTCGTAGCGATAATCGAAAGTCAAAGCCGAGACATCGGAAAGCACGGCCGACCCGGTAGGGTAGCTCCCGGCACCTTTGCCAATAAAGATTTGCTTTTCCGCGAAAGCGCCTTGCACCAGTACCGCATTGTACTCGTTGCGCACAGCAGCAAGCGTATTATCTAATGGAACAAACTGCGGAGCCACAAAGCCAACAATACTGCCCTTGAGTTTGTAGGCACGCGCCACCAATTTAATGGTTAGATTATTTTCGCGGGCATATTTCAGATCAACAGCCGAAATGTTTTGAATGCCTACGTTGATGATGTTTTCAGGTTTAACAAACACTCCAAATGTATGTGCTATGGCAATGGTGAGTTTGTATTTCGGATCGAAGCCTTTTACATCAAGCGATGGATCAGTTTCGGCAAAGCCAAGTTCTTGTGCTGCTTTCAACGCCTCAGCATAACTTTTTTTCTCGTCAAATACTTTGGTAAGAATATAGTTGGTAGAACCATTGAAGATACCTTCAATGCTGGTGATCAAATCATTGTCGTAATACTCTTCCAGGTTGCGCAAGATGGGAATACTGCCGCACACCGAACCTTCGTACAGGATGGAGCGATCATATTTTTGTTGCAGATCATAGATTTCTTCCAAATGTTCGGCCAGCATTTTTTTGTTGGCAGTAACTACATGCTTTCCGTTTTGAATTGATTTTTTAACAATATCAAATGCTGCATTGGCATCGTCAATCAATTCAACCACCACATCTATTTCCGGGTCGTTTAAAATATCGCTGGCTTCGTATGTAAAATAGTTTGCATCAATAATGCGCTGCTTGTCGCGATTCTTAACACAGATTTTTTTTATTTCGGCTTTAACACCGTGCGTTTCGTTTAATACGTGATAAAGGCCTTGCCCCACACATCCAAAACCAAACAAGCCTAACTTTAATTTCTTCTTCATACTAAGGTTTCTTTCTTTACTTCTTTTCTTAAAAATTTTCGTACGCTTTGTTTAAACTGATCAAACTCCACCAAAAAACCATCGTGTCCATGCAGCGAGGTTATGGTGTCTAATCTTGCATCGGGTATGTGGTTTGCTAAAAACTCCTGTTCCCGCAATGGAAACAGTAAATCGGTATCAATACCAATAACCCATGTTTTTGCTTTGATGGTTGAAAGGGCTGTTTCAACACTTTCTCTGTTGCGCCCCACGTTGTGGCTGTCCATCATCTTAGTAAGTATCCAATAGGTGAATGCGTTAAACCGATTGGCCAGCTTTTGTCCTTGATAGCGTTGATACGATGCAGCCCTGAAATCATCAGTCTTATCGATAGTTTTTTCACTTTGTGTTTGCTGAAAGGTATCGTACGTGCGGAATGAAATCATGCCGATGGCGCGTGCGGTTTTCATACCTTCCACACCAGCACGGGCGTCATCTTCTTTCCAGGTAGCATCAGCCGCAATGGCCATCCGTTGCGCTTCGTTGAATGCAATACCCCATGGTGAATGAAATGCGTTGGTAGCTATGGGGATAATTCGTTCAAACACATTTGGCTGAAGAATGGCCCACTCCAGAACTTGTTGGCCGCCCAATGAACCGCCCACCAGTGTATGAATCTTTTCAATACCCAAATGCTGACGCAGCAAATCAAAACTTCTCACCACATCGCGGTTGGTAATCTCCGGAAAGGAATGATAATACGGATTGCCTGTTTGCGGATTGATAGAAAGTGGTCCGGTTGAACCATAACACCCACCCAATGTGTTGGCACAAATAATAAAATAATCGCGTGGATCAAATGGTGTGGTGTCTGTAAACAATTCTTTCCACCAATCGGTAAAATCAGAACTGCCGGTAAGGGCATGGCAAATCCACACTACGTTACTGCGGTTTTTGTTGAGTTGACCGAGCGTAGTGTACTTAAGCTGGAAAGCCGGGAGTTTCCCCCCGGTTTCCAACTGGAACTCACTGGCAAAGTGAAATATCTGATCTGTTTTCATACCTCACCCCCGACCCCTCTCCGCAGGAGAGGGGAGCGGAGAAATTAAATTTATTAATAACTCAAAAGTCCCTTTCTTTTGGAGAGGGATTTAGGGTGAGGTTTAACTCACCAATTCCTTCTTAAACACCTTGCTGAACGCCTGTTCAAAATCAGCTTTAATGTCATCAATATGTTCGATACCAACCGAAACACGCAACAAGGTTGGCAACACACCCGATGAAATCTGTTCTTCATCAGAAAGTTGTTGATGCGTGGTAGCCGAAGGTTGAATGATGAGCGTTTTTGCATCGCCCACATTGGCCAAATGGCTTACCAGTTTCAGATTATCGACTAACTGAGTTGTGTGCTCTTTTGTTCCCTTAACGGTGAACGATAATACTCCGCCAAACCCATTGCGTAAATATTTTTTGGCAAGTTTATGATACGTACTTGAAACAAGGCCGGGATAGTTTACACTTTCCACATTAGGATGTTGCTCTAACCATTGTGCCAACGCTAATGCATTATCTACCGCACGTTGTACCCGTAGCGATAATGTTTCTAATCCCTGAATAAACAGGAAGGAATTGAACGGACTGATGGCGGCACCAAAATCGCGCAAGCCTTCTACGCGTGCGCGGATGATGAAGGCAATGTTGGGTAAGCCCAAGGGATTGTTGAATCCGAATACATCGCCAAACTTTAAGCCGTGGTAGCCTTCAGATGGTTCGCTGAATTGTGGAAACTTACCGTTGTTCCAGTTGTAGTTGCCACCATCTACAATTACACCACCAATAGAAGTGCCGTGGCCACCAATCCATTTTGTTGCCGATGCTACTACTACGTGCGCACCATGTTCCAACGGACGGAACAAATAACCACCCGCACCGAATGTATTATCTACAATCAAAGGCAGATCGTGCTTCTTCGCCAAGGCAGCAATTGCTTCAAAGTCGGGAATGTTAAAGCCGGGGTTACCGATTGTTTCCAGGTAAAGCGCTTTAGTTTTTTTGTCGATTAGTTTTTCAAAAGCTTCTACCGTATCGCCTTCCGCAAAACGAACATCAATGCCCAGGCGCTTAAAGGCAACTTTGAATTGATTGTAGGTTCCTCCATACAAGAATGAAGTAGAAACAAAGTTATCGCCCGCTTGCAGAATATTGTTGAGTGCAATAAACTGTGCGGCTTGTCCGGAACCTACGGCTAAGGCAGCTACACCACCTTCCAGGGCTGCAATGCGTTTTTCAAACACATCGGTGGTGGGGTTCATGATGCGGGTGTAAATGTTGCCAAACTCTTTTAAGGCAAACAAGTTGGCACCGTGTTCAGAATTTTTGAAAACAAACGATGTGGTTTGATATAAGGGAACTGCACGTGAACCAGTTGTAGGATCAGCCTCTTGACCTGCATGTAACTGAAGTGTTTCGAATCTTGGTGTTGACATAATAAATGAGTTTTAAATTTTTTTTAATGTTTTTGATTGTGGTCTGTGCGGACACAGACCGCGCTTTTTATTTTTATTATTTTTTATGGTCTGTTTCCACACAGACCACATTATTAATTCAATGAAAAATTGATTGGAGTAACATTGCGCAGGTTATCATTTACCGGGCACCGGTTTTCAATTTCCTGCAGCCACTTCGTTTTCAAAATCTCATCAATGTTAGTTTTCGTTTTTAACGATACGGTGAGTTGTTGGTATCCTGCACGTTCGGTAAACGAAGTTCCGAACAACCTTGCCGGATTTAAATCACCTTCAATATCAATTTGAAGATCTTTCAAATCGATGTTTAGTTCTTTGGCGGTAATGTGTGCCACCACATTAATACATCCGGCATAACCCGCCAGAATGTACTCAACGGGATTTGGGGCCAGATTGGTACCGCCCAATTCGGCTGGTTCATCAACAATAAATTTGAAGCCGCGGGTTTCAATTTCCGTACGGGCTGGTGTTTCACTTTTTGAGTTTATAGAAAATCTGAGATTAGACATAATTACACATGTTTTGAAGATTGAAAATTTTGTTAGAGAGCATGTAAACATAACCGTAACCGTGCCTGTCACCGGACACAATCGTAGGCTAGTGTGTTGCTGGAAGCGCTACGCTTCAATACTGCAACAAGCCTTTAACAGCAACAACACATACAACCCTTTGGATGAGGATTGCACATTTGTGCAAGTGTATAAATGATGTTTGAAGAAAGTTGATCGAGTGAGTTCTTCAGGTTCTGAAATCCTGATCGCATCTGGCGGATGAAAAGTTTTGTTTTCATTTTACTTTTACCGGTTTATAGTTCTCCTCAGCACCTTGCCGGGAGCAGGATTTAGCACCGTTTCTTTTCCGATTTTACCCGGGCGAAGGTTGCTAGTGTTTCACAGAGCCTGTACTCTCCACACTTCTTTATAAATCGGTTTCAGCAAATTGCCTCACCGACTATGATAACACAAACGTATAGTGGTTTGGTAGAGTTTCCAAACCTAACTCAAAAAAATTGTTAAAAATTTTTTTACTGACGGTTGTTAGTTAAGCCTATAAAAAAATGAAGTGTGAGATTACTCCCACACTTCACAGTAGCCGATCAATCAATATCTATTTCAATTTTACACGGGCAAACCAAAGTTCTTTGCCGGCTTTGTCAGCCCCAAAGAAGACAAGGGTCTCGCTTTTATCTGTTTCCAGAAACGGATATTTAGGGTCAAGGTAATATCCTTCACCTTTACCAAAGGTCTTCAAATCTGTAACCGTATTATTTTTCATGTTTACTTTCCCAATACGAGGGTAGGTTAAAAGTTTATCATTGCCCTTGCCTTTAATTTCCTGAAGTACCCAGTACAAATCTCCATCACTTCCTTCAATGATAGTTTGTGGGCAAGCATACACACTGGTAATTTTTGTTACAGTGTAATAACCCACTCCCTATAAATAATTATAGTCAACGGCTACACCATTTTCTTTTGTATCTAATCCGTATTGTGCTTTCAGTTTTCCATTTGTATCAAAGTGAAAGCCAAGTACATCTTCAAACTTGGTGATGATGCCATCTTTGGTTTTGTCGTAATTCTGGCCCAGAATTATCAGATCGCCATTAGAGGCAAAGTTGTAGGATCTAATTCCAAATTCCCGACCAGTATAGTCTGGTGTTTTTCGTTGACTGGGAGGAAATTGTTGTTTGGCTTTAAATTCTTCAAGATTGGTTTCGGTAAGATAAACCATTTTGCCTGCCGACACTTTCATAAGTTGAACGGCTTTGTATTTTACTTCTCCACCTCCAATGCGTGATCCCGCACCTTCGTTGAAAATCTTATCGCGACCCGCCATGGCCGGACCGCAAAAATAAAAATCGTTACCAGAGGAGGTCATTTCTTGAATATTCCAATAGCTGGCCGGGCTATTAAAGTTAAAGCGTTCAACAATGTTAGCTTGATCATCTACCCGGATGTAAGTGAAGTTATTCTTGTCAGGATCAGCATTTTTCTTTCCCATAGCATTAGAGGGTGCGAAAATGAAAACCAATCCGGCTACTCCAGGGCTTTCTGGATCATCTGGATTCTCTCTTTCAATAGTTCTTACAAATGCTAAAGTTTGAAAATTTGGAAATTCAAAGTCAGTGCTTTTCACCATGTTTAGATCTGAGTCAAATTTCACCAGACGTATTGCGCCCACATCATCACCAGGATTTACGCCAATCTTTGCTTTTACAGATGCGAGAATGAACAAATCACCAGTCATATCATCTTCAGCATGTGTAATGCCTGTTAATTTGTTACCATCTTCTGTTTTGGGTTTTACTTTATCAAGTATATCTACCTTGCGGTGATACCCACCTAACAGAAATTGATATTTATAGGTAATCTTCTTTTTACGAAGTACAAGGGTACCCATCATATTATTCTCTACCGTATTCCCCATTACCGTATATTCTTCACCCTTAAACCTGAACCACTTAAATTTCTTTTTCATCTTCTCAGCCTCTTCGGTGAGTTCCTCTTCTTTTACCAGATTAAAGTCATTGTCGAATACATATTGCTCATATTTGAATACGTTCTTTTTTTGGTCTGTGAAATAAGTAAGGGTGTAGGTCTTCGCATCTTTATCATAATCAAGACCGGCTAAAAAGCCACGTTTTGATGCGCGTGAGATTTTGTAAGTCTTTTCAAGATCTAGTTGTTGGGCCAACAATTGAGTTGTGCCAGCCATAAATACTATCAGAAAGACCAGAAGGGTATTCTTCATGTGTTTTGAGATTAAGGTTTGGTGAAAATTTTAAACATAAAGTTGTTTG
>DPSB01000073.1 GCA_003537495.1 Cytophagales bacterium
ATCCGGATACTGCACTCTCCAAAAAATTTGCAATAATATAAATACGGGTAGTGCGTACACTAACAACTTACCTTTAAAGAAATTACTGTCAACAGGCATTAATAACTCTGCTATCAAGAATCCAAAAACCAAAAACGGGTAATAAAATGTTATATCATGCAACGAAAAGAAATCTGTTTTAATAAAATAGGAGCTTACGTAGAGCACAATTGCCACAACCACATTAAGCCATGTATTAAATTTTAACAATGTAAAATTTAGTGTTGCGAAAATTACCATTACTGCAAACAAGGCATACAAATACCAGAATTGATCAATCGCTCTTGGAAAAGAGAACAAGTAGCCATAGTACTCAATACCCTTTTGATAATTTGAGTACTGACTAAATATAATCTGAATGGTAAGGTGAATGGTTGCCCATATAAAGTAGGGATACATTAACGATTCGAACTTAAATCGCACAAAGGTATCCAACCCTCTTTTTAAAGCACTGGAACGAATAAAAATTCCAGACACGATAAAGAATATAGGCATGCTTGATTCTTGTACCAGGTAGATAGCATTCTTTATATCTACACCCGCCCCTATTAATCCAGTTAGAGCATGCCTGTAAACTACATAAATGATAACCACTCCACGGGCATAATCAATCCAGCCTCGTCTATGAACCTTAGCATTATCAACAACAGTAGAACTCATCAGTTAAAATTTCGTATTAAAAGAATATTAACAAACTTAAATAAAAAACCACATTTCATTGAACCATGAAATGTGGTTAAGGCAGATTATGAATAAAATCAAGTTACTCTAACCTGTGTGTTTATTAATGGGTAGGTCTAAGTTTTCAGAATACAGGTTTACATTACATCTTCCAGCCTAACACCTATTAACTGTTCCAGGTCAAGTTTTGCATTTTTAAAATCACGGTCAGCCTGTAGCATGGCAATCGAAGCTCGATTAAGTTCGGCTTGACTTGAAGTATAAACCTCAAAACTGGTTTCGCCTCTTTTAAATCTTTGTTCTATTAATTTCAAATTGCTTTCTGTATCTGAAAATTGTTGAGATTGAATTTTAAAGATTTTTTCACTTAGTAAGTAGTCATTATACGATTTTAATACAATTCTTCTTACTTCAAGTTTCTGAGCATTTACCGATTCCTGAGCAATGGCTAACTTTTGTTTATTCTGTTTTGTCTCGTTCGGGTTTTTAACAAAAATGCCGAGTGGTACTATTAAACCAAAGTTATAACGGGGTAGAAATACAGGCACATTGGGATCCTGTTCTTTAATATTAAACTCATTAATGTTTCCTTGCAGAGTAATCATATTAAGCCAATCGGCCGCAGAGCGATTAACCTGATATTGGGCAATGTTTACATCACGTCTGTAGATTTCGTTGGTGGGATGATTCTTCCACGCCAGTTGAACCAACTTCTCTCCAAAGTCTGCGCTTTGAACACGCTCGGGTAAAATTATCTTATTGTAGTCAACAGACTGGGCTTGCAAAGAAATGCATCCAAGCACTATTAAAAAAGGAAACAGTTTTATGGTTTTCATAATCAAATAATTGTGTCTGACTTTAATTTATCAAATTGGGGTAAGCGAATTAACAAAGCATAGATAGCAATAACGAGTAGGTTTGAAGGCTTCGAAAACATGGCATGTTGTGTAAAGTGTCCCACGGTTAGTGCAAAAAAAGGAATTATGTATGCCAAATTTAGATTTCGAAGTAATGGATCAACAATTAAAAAATGATTGTTTATGCCTTTTATCATTACGGCAGCAAAGAACGATACAAATATAAGCAATCCTACCCATCCAAGCTCCAGTCCAGTAGCGAGATATCCGCTATCGGGATCCCACCCACCCGCTAAAGGATGCCCCGGTGAGTAAATAACTCCACTTGTTCCGGTAGTCATGGGCCCACCACCAATAGGATTACTGCGAATATATTCCTGAAACCGTAGGCGCTTATAATCCCGCACACCCATGGAAGCATCTTCGGAGGGGGTAAAGGTAGACCGTAGGCGAATTATCGGGCCACTGTAGAATGGGCCAAAAAAAAGTATTCCGCCAGCAAGCACAACAACCATTGCAAAAAGTATAACCTTCTGATTATTGATATTAAGTAGAAACAAAAGCAAAAAACCAATTGCAACCATTGCAGTTGCCGTTCGGGTTCCGGAGTTCGTCATTGCTACGAAACAGATCATCGCAGAAACCCCTGAAAAAATCTTCCAGCGCAATCTGTAAGGGCCAAAAAGTAATGTACTAAAAGCTAATCCGCAGAAGGCAAGAAACAATCCATAGCTGGAGGGATCAGAAAGAAAAGAAAACTTCCGCATACTGCCCCACTGAAAATAAAGTTCAAACCGACCGGGTGCTTCATAAATCCACCGCCATTCGAAATCTGTTAAGCCAAAGGTATCTTGATAAATACCATAAAACGCCACCACTAATGCAACGCCTAGCCAAAGCATAGTGAAGTGCTTGATGTTCTTAATCGTGACAAAGAGTTGAAAGAAGATAATATAAGTTAACAGTGAAGTGTTGTTGCGCATGGAAACTGCCCAGCCAGCAATAGATACTGCATTGGGATTAAACAGCTGAAGGAGCTGATATGCAGTTATTATTACAAAATACAAAGTAAAGATGTTATTAAAACCTGTCCAGTCTTTAGGTTTTTTTACATTAAGAAAAATGCAACCAAAAGTTATAACCACCAAGGCATCATAAAAAACCCCAAAGGGAATCTGTGTGGAGAACATGCGTGAAACATAAAACATAAAGGAGCCCATCAAAAAAAGAATGTAGACTCTTATTCGAAAATCATACACTATTGCGGTAACAACAAAAAAACCAATAACACCCAGTACAATTAAAGCACCAACTAAAATATTGGCCGTAGCAATAAAGTAAGAAGCTGCTATTGAAGTGACTGCCACCACTAACACCATTAGGAAAGTGTTGTTGCGCGCTTTCATTGAAGGATAAGAATTTTAAGTAGCATGAAGAGGTAAACGGAAATTACAAATACAATTACCGCTACCCGAATCAAATCCTTTTCTGTAAACTTCTTGCTCAAAATAATTTGATGTTTAGAATATAGTAAGCCACAACAAGTAA
>DPSB01000487.1 GCA_003537495.1 Cytophagales bacterium
CTGCTTGACCAACACTATCCGCTTACGCAGGAACAAATCGAATTTTATAATCAAAATCGCTTCATCAAACTTAAACAGGTTCTGGATGCCGATGCCGTTGCCTACTTCAATGAAGTGATCGGCAAGAAAGTTTCGGAGCTGAATACGGTTACAACCAAACTAGAAGCACGTGGTACATACGGTAAAGCGTTCCTGCAGTTGTTTAACCTCTGGCGCGAAGATGAACACATCAAAGCGCTTGTTTTTAGTAAACGTTTGGCAAAACTCGCGGCTGATCTGATGCAAACCAAAGGTGTGCGCTTGTACCACGATCAGGCCTTGTTTAAAGAAGCTGGTGGTGGCATTACCCCATGGCATGCCGACCAATATTACTGGCCTTTGGAAACCGATAAAGCCATTACCGCGTGGATACCGCTTCAACCCATTACTTTATCCATGGGTCCGCTGGAGTTTAGTGCGGGCAGCCATGTTATTGTAGACGGCCGCGAGCTTGCTATTGGTGATGAAAGTGAAGCCTTGATTCAACAGCGTTTACGCGTTACCGATTTTAAACATGTAATCGAGCCATTCGATCTGGGTGAAATAAGTTTCCATTCAGGCTGGGTTTTTCATCGCGCAGGAGCTAACAGTACGAACCAGATACGAAAGGTTATGACCATCATCTACATGGACCGACACATGAAGCTAAAACAACCCGATAATGATAATCAGGTAAAAGATTGGGAAACCTGGTGCCCCGGTGCGGTTGTGGGTGAAGAAATTGATTCGTATCTAAACCCGGTGTTGTATTAAATAGAAGCGTTGGAGAAAAAATGTTTACCGCTCTAACCTTATGCAATCAACAGGGTTTACCTGAGCTGCGCGCCACGCTTTGGAAGCAACTGTAAGCCAGGCAATACAAAGCGCAATGGCAGCCGCGCTCATAAAATTCCACCATTCCGGTTCAATATGAAATGCAAATCGTTGCAACCATTGATTAAGCCACCAATAGCTAACAGGCAAGCCGATGGCAATACCAACCAATACTTGCTTGGTGAAATAGCGTGATAGCAACAGCAATATACCTTGCGATGATAGCCCGAGAGCTTTACGGATACCCATCTCTTTAAGTCTTCGCTCGGCTGTATGCGTGGCAAGGCCATATAAACCCAAACATGAAATAATTACTGCGAACAAGGCAAAGTAGCCAGCCAATGTAGCCACGCGCTGCTCGGCACTGTACATACGCGCATAGGCATCATCCTGAAAAACATAACTGAAGGTATATTCAGGCAGCGTGCGCTTGTAAATAGTTTCAATTTCTTTAACGGTTGCCGGCAAATTGTCGGGCGCCAGACGCACGAGCACATTCCACGTGCTCTGCGGGCTTAAGATGATGTAGGCAGGCTCAACAGGTGAGTGCAGGGATTGAAAGTTAAAGTCTTTAACAACACCCACGATATGGTGGTTGTAACCGTTTGCCTCTACCTCCTGACCAATCGGATCAGTAAGCCCCATCATTTCGATGGCGGCTTCATTAAATATAATTGCTGCCGAATCGCTGGCATACTCACGTGAAAAGTTTCTACCCTCCAACATAGAGAAACCTAGCACTTCAACAGTCTCGAAATTACCGTACATGGTTTCGAACAAAATGCGATCGTCAGGATGTTTGCCTGGCCACTCTACACTGGAAGTATTATTATTACGACCAGCGACATTATGCCCAATGCTGGATGCATTGACGACACTCGGAAGTTTCTTAAGTTCGTTGATGAAAGTTTCCTGCAATTGCCAAAGCTTGTTGCTGAACGGAATGCGTACCAGATTTTCGCGATCATAACCCAACGATCTGCTTTGCACAAATCGGATTTGATTGTTGATAACGAGAATGGATGCAATTAAGATTACGGCAATAGCAAACTGAAAAACTACCAACCCTTTGCGGATCAGCACTTCTTTAAAACTTCCGAGTTGTTGATTTTTAAGAATTTCTACAGGCTTAAAACCGGACAGGAATAGTGCAGGATAGCTTCCCGCCAATAATCCTGTTAGTATGGAGATGCTAAACAAGCCAACCAGAATTACCGGATGGGCAATAGGTAATGTCATTTGTTTTTCGGTGATGCTGTTGAAGATGGGCAGGAATAACCAAACTGCAATCAACGATATCAGGAATGCGAGCAAAGCCACCACCAGCGACTCAATTAGAAATTGTGCGATTAGCGAATTGCGCTCCGCTCCTACCGATTTTTTTATACCTACCTCTTTGGCTCTTCGTGCTGCTTGCGCAGTGGAAAGATTCATAAAGTTGATGCAAGCAATTAATAAGATAGCAA
Source organism: Cytophagales bacterium (assembly GCA_003537495.1). GTDB lineage: Bacteria > Bacteroidota > Bacteroidia > Cytophagales > Cyclobacteriaceae > ELB16-189. The sequence goes on from DPSB01000487.1 coordinate 2,319, forward strand.
CAGCCACAAACGAGAACAACCGAACATACTCAATACGTCCGCCAACCAGTTTGCCATTCTCCCACTTATCATGCAGGTACTGGTCTGAGTACTTGCGAAGAAACAGTTCTACTTGCGAATCATTCTTTCTGGCCTTTACAAAGTCTTTTATTTTTTCGGAAACATGAGTGGCATCACTGCCTTCGCGTAATAAAACATACGTTGGCGGACCGTTACTATCATAGGAATTTAGCCATTCTTGTTTTCTTTGAACCGCTTCAAACGAAGTAACAAAATCAAATTGATATGATGAGGATGGCACTTTCCTGAATACGCCTGAAACCAAGTAGCTAACATCATGATCGAGAATTATTTGTTTACCTATTGCTTCATCCACATTCGTGAAGAATTTTTTTGCTAGCTCTTCTGAGATTACAATGGAAGATTCATCAGCCAATAAGGTGGCTGTATTACCTTGTATAATCGGATAGCTGAACATTTGAAAATACTCCCGGCCCACCGGAAATCCTCTGCCTTTGATCGTTTTATCTCCGACCGTTAAATCATAGTTGTTCATCCACATAGTTGATGCGGCCATCACAATCTCGGGAAACTCTGCTTTTAATCCTTCAGCTAATGGTCCTGGTGTAGATTCTGTGGTTAGAATTTGATCGGAATAACGCTGGTGCTCCATCACCTGAAACAAGCGGGAATCATGCTCGTGAAATTTGTTCTTGGTTAGTTCATCGTTCACCCAAAGAAAAATAAGCAGTGCACAGGTAAGGCCCGCTGTTAATCCAAACAGATTTATCGAAAACGTACTGATATCGCGTTTCAGATTGCGATAGAAAATAAGGAGTGTGTGGCGAATCATGTGATAAGAATAAAAATGACCAGGTTTATACTAAAACTTGGTATTTATATTCATAATCTAAATCGCTGTCAATACAAAGACGTGCAGTATCAACCAAATGTGGTTTTTTGTCAACCAACATTTTTGAGTAACTAAAAATAGTAAGTGCTTCTAAAGTAACCTGAACACTTCAAAAGGCCTCGCCTACTGAAAAATAAAAATAGCCACCTTCTTTACCTAGTGCATAATCAAAGCGAATGTTCAACCTTTCGGCTGGGTTTACCAGCAAACGTAAACCAGAACCCACCGAATACTTTAGATTTGAGAACCTGATGTCGGTTGATGATCCAAACACATCGCCCACCCCTGCAAAACCAACAATACCTAAACGCCAAAACAAATGAGCCCGATATTCAACTTGCGTACCTATAAAGTGGTTATCGCGATAACGATACCGTGGATAACCTCTCAACATATCATCGCCACCGGCAACTGATAAATCCAGAAAAGGAACTTCGCCATAACTTAAGCGCAGTTTTGTTTGCAGATTAAGTGATTGATTTTTCTTAATGAGCCAATGCTGTTGGTAAATAGCGTTAATCGCAACAAATGAAAAAGTACTACCGATAGCCGGTGTGTACACATAGGTAGAGAGTTCAGCTAGTTTGCCGGTTTGTGAATTAATTGCGTTATCTCGGCTATCATAAATGGCAACGGCACCCAACGCTGAACCAATGCCACCTTTATAGCCGGTAATGGTACCTTGCTCCAAAACACCACCCGTGGTATAGCCAAAATTGAATTCATATTCAAAATGATAATCGAAGCCCACAAACATAGCAGGTCTGACTTTTTTGAGCATCAGATTCTTAATACTTACCAAGCTATATTCATAACGCTCTTCCTGGTCCAGTGTCGTATTATTGCCTATTCCAAAAAAGCGATCAGGAAAATTGCGGTAGCGCACCTCCCCTTTTAAAAGATAATTTTCATTGCGGGTAAACACATTCCAGACACCCCACATATCCAATTGTCGGTTTTGTGTGTAGTCGGCCAGAAACTGGATATACGAAATCCGGGTAAGCACTTCGTCTTCGGTTTTAGGTGGAACTTTAAAATAATAAACCCCTGCACCACCATAGGCCCAGCGGGTGTCTGGGGTGTAGTATAACAAAGGCAAAACGAAGAAGCCTTTCTTTTCAACGCTTAGTGTGTCATCTAATGGGGCAAAGCCTAAAAACTTTTTTTGTTTCTGTGCCAATAATGTGATTGCCAGCAGCAACATAAACAACGTACAAACAGCTCGTAAATTCAACATCACAATTCAAATGAACCTACAACACAATATTGTTTTGCGGTAAAATCGGATCAGGTAAAGATACTTCATCCAGCATATCGCGCATATCAATTTCAATGGTACGGCTTATCTGTGTAATGGGAACATCATTGGCACTACCTTCAAATGGATTTACAGAACTTTCGCCAACCGTATCCAGCGTATGCAAAGCCCAGGTTACCACCGCTGAGAATGGAATGTTAAACCAGATAGTATAACCTTCCACTAAAGTTCCACTACCGAGTTTATCAAATTCATGTAATAATCCGAATGGGAAGAATATTATAAATATCAATAAAAGGTATGT
>DPSB01000640.1 GCA_003537495.1 Cytophagales bacterium
ATGCTCAGAGTGATTTTAGAGAGAGTTATATAGTTTCGAATGAGTTAGATACCATTCCAGGATTTATTCAGTATAATGAAAAAAGAAAAGCTGCTAATGTATGTATCTTCAAACCTAGCGAAGATGGCTTGAAAGTAACTTACTCTCCTGATCAAATCCGTGCGTATGGGTATAAGAATGATCGGCAATACGAGTCCAAAACTGTTTTGTTAGGTGAGGATTCTTCCAAGTTATTCTTAGAACTTTTAGTTAGTGGAAAGGCAAAATTATTCTCTTATGATCGTTATTTATGGTTTGAGAAAGATGGTAATAACTTATTACCATTAACAAATGATCCCATAGAGCGTAAATTGAATGGAATAATCTATGTTCAAAAGTGTAATCAATATATTGTGAATTTAAATTCGGCACTGAATGATTGCGAGTCAATTAGGGATGATATTCAGCAAGCTAAATTCACTGAAAAATCTTTGATTAAAATCTTGGATACGTATAATAAGTGTGTCAATACAGAATCTATTGTACTCAAGGATCGAAGACCAAAATTTAAACTTATTTTAGGAATTTCGGGTGGGGTGCAAACATCACAAATCAACTTTAACACTTCATTGAACCACCTAAATGGTCAATTCGAAAATAGCTTGACACCAATAGGCGGTATGACATTCGATTTCTATTCTCCAAGACTAAGCGAAAAGGTATCCGTCTCCGGTTCTCTTCTTTATTCATCCTCGAATTACTATCGATTCTCTATTGATGAAGGCACTGGCTTTATAAATAATAATTCCGTGTCGATTAACTTGAAGCAACTTAAAGTTCCTTTAGGAGTGCGATATCAATTTTCAACTAAACAAAGCGCACCATTTATAACGCTTGGCTCAGTTTACTCTATGCATTTGAGTGCCAAATCAAATTGGATCAACAAAAAGGTAGAACCCTTATTTGACCCCGTTAGGGTTACAACGAATTCTGAGGAGATATTTCCGTTACGGTCTCATCAATGGGGAGTTTTTTGTGGTATAGGATGGATTAAATCAGTTCATAAAAAGTTATCAGTTTCAATAGAAATTCGGTCAGAATGGACCAATGGTCTAGTGGATAAGAGTTATGATGTTCCTGAAGAAGATCACCTCTTTTCAAGAATAAGTAATTTTCAAATTATTGTAAGCCTTAAGACGAAATAAGCGATGAAGCGAATTTTGAATATTACAATTCTGGTTATAAGTTCATTAGTGTTTGTCACATGTGATAATTATTCCTTTCCAGAGTCTCCTTATCCAGTAGTAAAAACATTGGAGACGGTGAGAAGTCAAAATGGGGTTATTTTAAGGGCCAGCATTATTGAACTTGGAACTGAATCTATCACGGATCATGGCTTTTTGTGGAATAGCAGCCAAGCGTTGGTTCAACTTCTCATAGGGACAGAGATCAGGTTAGGACCAACTTCAACTAAAGGAATATATGAAGCTGAGCTTACGGGATTGAATGCTAACCAAGAGTACTGGTTTACAGCGATTGTTGAAGGAGATGGATTTGAACAAAGTTCGAAAGTTGTTTCGTTTAAAATTGATTGACCTTACTATGATTTCCCCTCCGCAGCCGCTTAACTTCCTTAAATAGGAAATCAAAACGGGTTGCCTATCAGACAACCCGTTTGATTTTGAATTAAGATTTAAGTTTAACGCTTATGTCCGTATTTATTAGAGAACCTGTCATAAAGTTCTTCCTGAATGCCTGGTAACTCAACCAGCTTCCCAGCAATAAAAGCATGGCTCAATACATTGGTTCTGTAATCCAATGCATCGCCTTTCGATACAAACAAGGTAGCATCTTTACCAACTTCAAGTGTACCCACGCGGCTATCAACACCTAATGCTTTGGCTGTGTTAGACGTAATGGTTTTTAACGCATCTTCTTTGCTCATACCATAGGCTACGGCTGTACCAGCATAGAAGCCGAGGTTACGACTACCATGCAGGGCACCATCATTAGACAATGAAACGGTTACACCGGCTTGTGTTAACAAATGTGGAAGTTTGTAAGGCAAGTCCACATCGTCATCATTACGATCGGGTAGGTTGTGTGTGGCGGGTAGAATAACCGGTATTTTATTTTCCTTCAGGAAATCGCTTACCCAAAGTGCATTGCCACCGGCTACTAACGTAATTTTCTGTATGCCACTACGCTGTGCAAACCGAACCGATTCTACAATTTCTTTAGAAGTATTGGCATGAATGAACAACACTTTGCTGCCACTGAATAAACCTTGTACGGCTTCCAGTTTCAGGTTAGCTTCTTTGGTAGTTTGTTTTCCATAAGCTGCAGCTTCCGAAAAGAACATTTCCAGTTCGCTTACTTCTTTGCCGTAATTGGCATTTGGCGATTCAGCAAATGTAAACGTAGCAAAATCAAATTGGCGTCTGCTGATGGCGGGCCAGTTCATGTGAATGCCCACATCGGCTGTATGCACGGCATCTTCCCAGTTCCAACCTTCCATTTCCATTACTGATGATGAACCAGAAATCAAACCACCCACAGGAGTTGTTTCTGCTAACAGCACTCCGTTGAAGCGATAGGTAGGAATGTATTCACTATCGGTATTGTAAGAAATCAAAGCGCGAACATTCGGATTGATTTCACCCCGTTCGGCATAATCGTTCATGGCCCGGATTGAACTTACTTCCTGCAAACCAATTTGAGAGTTTGGTAGAATAAAGCCTGGGTAAACATGTTTGCCGGTAATGTTGATCACTTCATGTTTAGAAAGATCAACCTTAACGGTTGTTGCATCGGCCACAATGGTAAGCTTACCATTTTCGAATGCGATAATAGAATTCTGAATGACCTGCCCATTGCCCAGATGGGCTACACCGCCTGTTAAGGCAATAGGTTTAGCCTGTGGTTTGGCGGGGATAGGAGGTTGTGCATAAGCAACTGTACTTAACACAACTAAAAGTATATAAACTAACTTTTTCATTTGAGTAGCTCTTAAAGATTAATGATCAAAGTGTTCCATGGATTCTTCGCCCAATACATCATCGCAATGGAACTCGGCCTGACTGCGGGAGTCAGGGCGCTGCGTTGGCATGCCTGATTTCTTGGCACTCTTCAACTTTTGAATCAGGCGTGCGCGTTCGGCATTCAGTGCTTTATTGTTTTCAGCATCTTTCTCGATGTCGTAATACACTTTACCATCAATGATTGTTTTTTCAGCACGCGCATAAACCGAAAGCGGATGATCGGTCCACAGCACAACATCGGCTGACTTACCAACTTTCAAGCTTCCCATCTGGTTATCGAGGTGTAGCATTTTTGCCGGATTAAGCGTAACCATTTTCAAGGCATCCTCTTCTGAAATACCGGCATACTTTACCGACTTGGAAGCTTCCTGATTTAATCTGCGGCCCATTTCGGCATCATCGGAGTTGATGGCCGTTACAACACCTTCGCGGTGCATAATGGCGGCATTGTACGGAATGGCATAGCGCACTTCCCACTTGTAATTCCACCAATCGGCAAACGTAGAAGCAGCAACACCGTGTTCTTTCATTTTGTCGGCTACTTTATAACCTTCCAGAATGTGTGTAAATGTATTTACGCGGAAGTTGAAACGCTCTGCAACATCCATCAGCATGTTGATTTCGGATTGTACATAGGAGTGGCAACTGATGAATCTTTTCTTGTTCAGAATTTCAAGCATAGTTTCATCGGCCAGATCTCTGCGTGGTTTAAGTGCACCAGCTTTTTCCTTCAACGGAATTGCATTGTAAGCCTTCCACCTCTTATCATATTCCTGCGCACTGGTAAAAGCATCTACATATACCTGTTCAACACCCATACGGGTTTGCGGAAAGCGGATTGAACTTGCATTGCTGCTGCGTTTTACGTTTTCGCCCAACGCAAATTTTATGAAGCCATCCGCACCTTGAATCTTCAGATTCTCGGGCGATTCGCCCCAGCGAAGTTTGATTAATGCAGACTGACCACCAATAGGGTTAGCCGAACCATGCAACACCTGTACAGCAACTACACCACCAGCCAATGCTCTATAGATATTTATGTTTTCTGCATCTAAGTTATCGCCAATGCGAACCATACCTGAGTTTGAAGCCACATCATTAATACTGGCTGCGCCAATGTGCGAGTGTTCATCAATAATACCAGGCGTTACGTGTTTACCGCTGGCATCTACCACGCGGGCACCAGGTTCGCTCAGGTTCTTTCCGATTTTGGCAATCTTACCATCTTTCAATAAAATGTCAGCACCTTGTAAAACACCATCGCCTTCGTTAGTCCATACCGTTGCATTTTTGATCAGAATAGTTTCGGCAACCGGTAGTGCCGGGTAACCATGTCCGGTAAACGGAAAGATTACTTTACCGGGCTCTTCTTTCTTTTCGGCAGGAGTATTTTTTGCTGCTGCTTTGGCTGCATCGCCTGTGCGCGTAGCGGTCCAGGTAATCCAGGTACCATCTACCAATTGGCCTTTCCCTTTCCAGCCCGTGGTTTCGCTCCAGCCCGATAACCTTATATTACCGGTGCTTTGTTTGCTGGGTTTAAAACTTAACGTGATCAGGTCTTTTCCAAAAGTTGTGGTAGCATCGAACGAGGTTGAATCGTTCACCTTAACTTTTGCCTTGTGGCTGCCGGGTTCACCGGTTACTTCCAATATAAACGATTGGTTGTTGAAGCTGAGATTATAATTGCCGCTGAAGTCTTTGGTTTCCAATGGCTTTATGGAATAGGCCTCACCTTGTACCCAGTTTTGATGAATGATTGTTTTTTCATCGAACAATTTGCCGGAGGTGATGATGAAGTTGGCCAGCAAGCCTTTCTTAATACTTCCTACCTGATCGCTCACATTTAAAAGTTGAGCCGGGGTAGCGGTAAGTGCTTTCAATGCAGTTGTTTCAGTCAATCCATTTTCAATGGCTTTGCGCACATTGGCCAGAAAATCAGAAGTCTTTCTTAATCCATTAGTAGTAATGGCAAACGGAACTCCGTTTTTCTCTAATGCAGCCAGGTTAGTAGGAGCCAGCTCCCAATGTTTCATATCGGCTAATGAAATCCGTTCGGCATCGAATGGATCTTCCACATCATACGCATCGGGATAGTTTACCGGTACAATGAATGTAGCTTTGGTAGCTTTGATTTCATTTATTCGCTTGTACTCATCGCCCGAACCTCTGATGATATACTGAACACCAAACTCATCGCCTAGTTTATCGGCACGTAGCGAGTTTGCCCAACTGGTAGCGGCAAAAATCTGTGGAAGTTTTTGAGTTTGAATCCAGCCTTCCAATGAGTTATCGGCAAAAGGCCGAGGGTTCTGGCTGCCAAACCACTCGGCATCCAGATAAGTTTGGCGCAACACGGCAATAAAACCCATTAACGATGACGGGTAAGTTTGCGTAGATGATCCTTTCTCTAAGGAATAATGCGCAGCAACCTTATGGCGGATAAGCGCAGTGTTGTCATTTTTTTCAGATAGCGAAACAAAGGCTGAAGTGCCACGCGCTAAACCATCGGGTTTGGAGGTAAGCACCGCACCAAAACCTTGCTTGCGCAGTTCGTCTGCCAGTTTGGTATCGATAGAAAATTCATCGGTAGCATTGTAATGCGAGCGGATTGCCTGGTTGGCATTGTAGGCACCTTTGGTTTTGCTTGCCATTTGTTCGGCACCGCCAAAGCCACCGCCTCGGGTACGCTCAGGTTCGGTAAGCCCGTAGCTGGTAAATGCATCTACCAGTGCCGGATAAATGTATTTTCCTTTCAGGTCTACCGTAGTATAGCCTTTCGGCACAGTCAGGTTGGCGCCCACCTGTTCAATGCGGCTGCCTTTAATCAGCAAGGTGGCATTCTGAATAGTAGTTTGCGCATCTACCACAATGGTGGCATTAGTAAAAGCAAACAACCCTGCCCGGTTGTCCTTCACATCGTTACGCGGAAATGTTTCCTGTGCGAAAACACCGCCAGCATAACTGATCAGCGCGATGATGAATAGTAATCGCTTCTTCATAGGTTATGGTTCAGTTTAAAATAAAGATTTAAAGTAGCGGAAACCGCTGGGCCCCGAAACAGGAATGGGATGTACGGTTAATTCTGAATTTGACCTTCGGTTGAAAAAACCTTCCAGGTCTTTCCTAGCTTGCATGAAGACCTGGAAGGTTTTTTTATTGGTCTATAATGTTCTGGTGTTTGAATATCTTTGAACAACTCAAAAACCCCATGAGATTTAGAATAGCCGTAGCCAGCCTGCTGGTTTTAGTCATTGCAAGTTGTACCAACAACCAGCATCGGGCCACCTCGCCTCGTGTAAATCATGTAATGCTTTATGTTTCCAATCTTGAAAAGTCAATTCATTTTTATACGCAAGCATTTGATTTTGAGGTAACAAACAGAATAGACATGTTGATTGCCATCCAACCCGATGGAACGGAATTGGTGCGACCGGTTAAGATGGCTTTTCTGAAATTTCCAAATCAGGATTTTGTGTTTGAACTGTCTGAACAGGTGGCTGATACAACCAACCGCACAGTTGCGTTTCTCTTTCAACATGTGGGTATAGATGTGCAGGATATTGATGCTGCTTATACCCGTGCCATGGGGGCTGGTGCAGAAGCATTATTACCCGTTAGAGTTGTGAAAGCCAAAGGCATTGAAGCAAAGCAAGCTTTTGTGGGCGGGCCCGATGGCGAGCGTGTGGAGTTGATGCAGATAATGGCCGGAGAATTTTAAATCCCGAATTACCAATCACGGTTTACTGTCTCAACAATTGTATATTTGAACAATGCCCGCTATCATTCCCGATTTCGAATACGACATCTTCATCTCATATCGGCATAATGATAACCGTTCGGGTTGGGTTACTGAGTTTGTAAAATCCTTGCAGGAAGAACTGGCTGCTACCATTAAAGAAAAAGTTTCGGTTTATTTTGATACCAACGCCTACGATGGTTTGCTCGATACACATAATGTAGATAAATCACTTGAGCTTAAACTGAAGAGCCTGATTTTTATTCCGGTACTTTCGCAGACCTATGCCGACACAAAATCATTTGCCTGGAAAAATGAGTTTTGTGCCTACAGTAATCTACTTAAGACAGATGATCTGGGTAAAGACATAAAACTGATAAATGGAAACGTAACCAGTAGAATTTTACCCATTCGCATTCACGATCTGGAAACAGAAGACAAAGCTTTAATTGAAGCTGAATTAGGTGCGGTACTCCGCTCCATCGATTTTATTTATCGCGAGCCGGGTGTTAATAGACCGCTTACGGCAACCGACAAACGCGAACA
>DPSB01000637.1 GCA_003537495.1 Cytophagales bacterium
CCAACACCATACGAAACAACCAGCTCCGGTAAAAATAATTTTTTAATTAAACTCATGAGTGGAGTGTTGAATTGATCTTAGCTTATGACTAGCCCATGATTTTTTAAGTTCGCTATAATCCATGAAGTTGATTCTCTCAAAATCCCAGGCCAGAAAGATTATTCTTCACGCCACCGGCCTTTCGCGTTACGATCAATTTGGAAAAGGTAAAGCGGCAACCTATAAAGCGATTGAGCATTTGGGCTTTGTGCAAGTAGATACAAACTATACGGTTGAACGCGCTCACCACCATACGCTCGCTTCGCGTGTTCGAAACTACCAAAGTGATTGGTTAAGTCAGCTTCAGGCGGAAGACATGATTTATGAATTCTGGACCCGCGATTCGGGATTTATGCCAATGAATGAATTCCGGTTTTCATTACCCATTCATGAAGTTTATCGGAGTAAATGGAAAAATTATACTGGCTCCGAAGTTAACCTGATGAATGAGATCTTAAATAGAATTGCACGCGAAGGCCCCTTGCGCGCAAAAGATTTTGATAACGATCGGGTAACCCAAAGTTCAGGCTGGTGGGATTGGCGACCCTCTAAAGTGGCATTAGAAAGATTACACTTTGCAGGAAAATTGTTAGCCACCCGCCTCAAAGATTTTCATAAGCTATATGATTTAATCGACAATATCATTCCGCTTGATGTAAACAGAGAAATGCCAACAGCTGATGAGTTGGCGCGGCATTTGATTTTCCGATCGCTTAAATCAACGGGCATTGCTTCCGTTCAAGAAATTTCATGGAGCGGCAGACTAACCAAGCCACCCATTAAAGCTGTATTAAAAGAACTAGTAGCCGCAGGTCAGGTGCGTTTGGTTAACATAGCAGGATTGAAAGGCGATTGGTATATGTTACCCACGTATGAGAAGAAAAAAATTAAGCTTTCAGGCGATGTATTTATTCTCTCACCATTTGATCCGCTCAACGTGTACAGACGCAGGCTTAAAGAGATTTTTGATTTTGATTATATGGTTGAGTGTTTTGTGCCGGAGGCAAAGCGCAAGTATGGATACTTCGCCCTTCCTGTATTGGCGGGTGATACGTTTATTGCCCGAATGGATTGCAAAGCCGATCGCAAGGAAAACAGACTCATCATTCACAACCTTCACTTCGAGCCTGTAAAAAATTCGGAAGCAACGCTTAACAAATTTCGCAAAGCCATAGTAGCGTTTACCAGATTCAATGGTTGTAATCAAATTACGTTAGCTCGCTCGAATAAAAAAATAATGGCAAAAACTTTGTTGAGCAAAATTTGATTGAAGGAATGAAAATTAATTTGAGCGTTTGCGGATCAACTCTACACCAGTAAAATAATTTTCTTTAATCAAGCTCATCAGTTGTGCTGGTGTGGGATTGATCTGATAAAACACGTAATCGTTTTGTTTATTTGTCTTAACATTAAATTTCTTACCGAGTTTTTTAATTATCTCTTCCCGTACTACATCATCCTCCAGATTAATCGACAGTAACTCTAGCCTGTTGGGGTTTTTAACGTTTAACAATCGTAAAATCCATTGATCGCCTTCTTTAAAATTGATGAAGTAATAGTTTTCATATTGCTTTACCACCAGCGTATCGCTAATGTGTCCGGCACCAAGCCATTCTCTTCCGGTTGCATCTTTGGTACGATAGCCCCACGTTTCGATTATGATAGTGTCGCCAATTTCACCTGTGGCTTTATCGCGTATCAGGTATTCGCCACAAATAGATTGGGGCAATTGCTGTAATGCGGCAATGCCTGCAGGTTGGGTTTTTGGGTAAGTAACTTCTTTACAGGAAAGAAGCAGTGCAGCCCAGAAACAACAGATAACAATAAAACCGAAGCGCATGGTGTTAGTACGAATTAGTTTTTAATTTGTTTGGGCTTAATAAAATCAAAGTAAGTATTAGGCGTCAAGACGGCTGTAGCCTTTAGTAAACAGCCGTCAGACGCCTCTATGAATTAATTTTGCGTAACATCACTTAATAATATAATCGGTTCCCTGTTTTGAATACTGGCGCTCGAGTTTGGGTATTCGTTTAAAAACACCTGCCATTATATTATGCGGATCAACAATCAGTGCGGGCAAATCTTGCTCAAAAGCTTTGTCGATTAACACCACGTTTTGAAAGTAATCTGTTTCATTAAAATAATGCTGTGCGATGTTCCAATCGTAAAAGCCGGTTGCCAGTTTATTGTTCTCGAAATAGCCCCACTGTTCGTCTAAAACCAAAATACGCTTGTTTGCAGGTGCGGCTGAAACCTTGCTGAAAAACATGCTTGAATAGTCAATCTTACTCAGTTTATCATAGCGGGCCAGATAAGCAACGGTTACAATGCCACCGGCAAATCCCCACAACAAGAGTTCGGCAAGCCACTTTCTGCGCACTAATAAAATACAATGACTAACAAAGTAAGCAAGCGGAGGCGCATAAGTTATAACCCGGTGCGGTGCCATTTTTCCGGCAACAATAATCTCCACAATGGCAATCAGCAACCATAAAAACATAATCTGCAAAAGCTGCGATTGGTATTTGGTAAGGCGCGCTTCGCGGTTCAGCATCACCAACGAAAATAAAAAGTAGGCAATGGGTATAGCTGATAGATACAGCATCGCGCTAAGCGACAACCTGTTTTCGGCAAACCAGGCAACACTTGCGTAATAGTTGCTCCATAAGAATTCGAGATTACCATTAAAGTAGTAGGCCGTCATAATCAGCAAGTGCGGCAAGGCAAAACCAAAAATTAACAGCAACGCTTTGCGAATGGATAATCGGGTGAAGATGGCGAGAATAATAATAGTGCCGGGAAGAAATACGATGTAGGTAAATACAAATAAAGTGGCCAGCCCCAGAAAAAAGCCAAGTAGCAATAACGTGTCATCGCGCTGCACGCGAAACTCCACTTCCTTAAATAAATTATTTAGCGCCAGCAGCAACAAAGAAGAGGCAAACAACTCAGGCGATAGCATGAGCATATCGAACGAAAAGAAACAGACCACTCCGAAAAGAAACGCAGGTAGATAGGTGCTTTCGCTTTGCGCTTTATTGCTAATTAGCAGAATGGCAAAGTAAGCGCCTTGAAAAAAGATCAGCACGAACGCTACAATATGCCGGGCTGTGAGCGAGCGGCCAAATAACCAGTCTTCCCAACCGTAGAACCAGGCGGCTAAAGGCGGCACTGACGTATGCACTTCGGTATATAAGCTTTTGCCGCTGTTCAAGGCCTCGCCCAGCACCATTGCTTTAAGTTCAGAGAGGGTGGTAGCGGCAGGGTCAACAAAAAATCCGAGACCTATCAGTATAAGTAAGATGAAAATAGCAAGCAGCCGGTACGGATCGTTTATTCGGAAAAAGCGTAGTAACACAAGGCACGGTTTAAACGGACACAAATAAACAAAAAGTTGCCCTTACACCCCGATCTTAATTATGCAGGTTAACTGTTATCTTTGTGCACATGAGCGGAACGGTACGACAGCAGAAATACAACAAACTGATTCAAAAAGAATTGAGCGACATCTTTTTGAAAGATAAGCGCGGCATTTTGGGTAATGCCTTTATAACCATTGCCGATGTGCGGATTAGTCCGGATTTGAGTGTGGCCAAGGTTTACCTGAGCATGACTTTAGCCAAAGACAAAAAGGCGGTACTCAACAGCATCGAGTTACACAAAAGTGAAATTCGCAAAGCATTGGGCGATCGCATTCGTAATCAGGCGCGCATTGTACCAGCTTTGGTTTTCTTTATTGATGAAATAGAAGAAAATGCACAGCGAATTGAAGACTTGATCAAGAGTCTGAATATTCCTAAAGAGGACAAAGAATAAAATCCGCAGCGCTTTGAATCTACCTTTATTTATTGCGAGGCGCTACTTCTTTTCCGGCAGGAAGAAAAACTTCATTAACATCATTTCAATCCTTTCCATTATTGGTGTGGCCTTTTCAACGGCTGCATTAGTCATAGTGCTTTCGGTGTTTAATGGATTAGAAGATTTACTGAGAAGCCTCTACACTTCTTTCGACCCTGAACTTAAAATCGAGTTGAAGAAAGGTAAGTCTTTTGAAGTAGATGAAACGCTGATTCAGCGACTGCAAACGGTGGTTGGAGTTGAAGTGATTACAGAAGTGATTGAAGACTATGCCTACGTGCGTTACCGCGATGCAGATATAGTTGTAACCTTAAAGGGCGTAAGCGAAAATTTTCTGAGTCAACACCGGCTGGATAATAGCATGGTGGAAGGTAAATTGATACTGAGTAAGAATGAAATTGATTATGCCGTTGTAGGGCGTGGGGTGCAATATGCGTTATCCTTAAGTGTGGCAGAAAATATTTATCCGCTACAAGTGTTTTACATCAAGAATCTGAAATCGTCAGGCTTAGATCCATCGCAACTTTATTCGCGCAGAGTTATACAGCCGGGCGGAGTATTCTCTATCGAGAAAAATTATGACGATAACTTCATTTTTGTGCCGTTACATTTTGCACAAGACTTACTTAACTACGGCAACAAACGCACCAGCCTCGAAATAAAAACAACCGGTAAGCTTCCCTTAAAAGAAACTCAGGCTGGAATAGCGCAAGTGTTAGGGCCGGATTTTTCGGTACTTACCAACCAAGAACAACATGCTGACTTGTATCGGCTGCTTAAAATTGAAAAGCTATTTACATTCATTGCACTAACGTTACTCATATTGGTTGCTTCTATCAACATCTTCTTTTCGTTAATGATGTTGGTGATTGATAAGAAGAAAGATATTTCGGTTTTGTTTGCTATGGGTAGCAGCACTAATCTTATCCGGAATATATTTTTAAGTGAAGGCGCACTGATTGCTTTTACCGGAGCCTTTATAGGCTTAGCGTTGGGCGGTACAATCTGCTGGCTTCAAGATTCCTTTGGGTTGGTAGGCATGGGCATGGAGAACGCAATTGTTTCCAGTTATCCGGTTAAGATGAGGCTTACCGATTTTTTGCTCACCGCTTTAGTTATGATTGTGATTACTACTCTGGTGTCATTTTATCCGGCCCGTTTAGCGGCCCGATCATACGCTCTCGAGCGACTCTGACATGTAATTAACAGGCATGTTTTTAAGGGAAATTAAACTAAAAAATCCCTGCAAAGTTCATAATTTGCAATTCTGCTTAGTGTGTAAGTAGTTGAAAATGGCCGTTTTGGCTTGCTCAGGCTACTTATTCGCAACAGCATAATTCGCAAAACAGAAATGAAAGTATCGGCCGCTCAGCCTTTTCAAATTATCTACTCGCTGTATCAGCATGAGTATCTGGGCTATATTTTCGAATCGTTTATTGTACATCTTGACGAGAAAGGTAAACTCACCTATCAACATCAAAATATCTCGCACAAAAATGCGCGCGAGTTTTCAAGGGGTCTCGACCCCCGCGATTTTGAATTGATAGAGATGATGGATGGCATGAGCCAGGATGCCGTGCTGAAACACTTTTCGAAAAAGGTGATGAAGCCGGATGAGTTTTTTAGCAAGGTGTTTAAAAAAGATAAAGGCGATGAGCTGTTGCAAGAACAGATTGAAGCTTTTATGGAGAAGCGCAGAGCTGCTGTTCTCGAAAAAATAAAAGGCAAGCAGCTTTATGAAATGGGCAACGATGGTGAGCCCACGTGGCGCAAAATAGAAGTGCTTGAAAAACGCGCCAATGTACAGTTTCATTTTAAACGCAACCAGGAAGGCACCGAATACAGCCCAACCATTACGTACGAAGGAAAAAAAATTGCACTTCCAAATCCGGCCGCGTACCTGATTTGCAAACTTCCGGCTTGGATGGTTATTGAAGGCAAGCTTTATGGATTCGATAAATTTGTGGATGGAAAAAAACTTCAACCTTTCCTTTCTAAACCTCTTG
>DPSB01000445.1 GCA_003537495.1 Cytophagales bacterium
GAAGTTGACAAAGCGGTGGTGGCAGGATCATTTGAAGATTTCGCACCATACAGAGTGTGGGAAAAGAAATCATAACCAACCAAACGTGAAATTCGCTGACATTCCAGGATTAGCAGATCTCAAAGCCCGACTGATTGATTCAGTAAAACAAAACCACATTGCCCATGCACAATTGTTTCTGGGAAAACCAGGTGCGTTAAACCTGCCGTTGGCTTTGGCGTATGCAACTTATCTGCATTGTGAAAATAAAGGCGAACATGATTGCTGCGGCACATGTGCAGCGTGTAGTAAAAACCTCAAGTACATTCACCCCGATACCAGTTTTGTTTTTCCGTTTCGATCAATACCTAAAAGCGAAGAGGCCGATCAGGTAAAAGCTGAAACCTTAAAACTGTGGCGAAGTTTTTTATTGAATCAACCGTTCGATGATTTAACAGGTTGGATCAATCAATACGAGGGTGAAGATAAACCAGCTTCCATTTCAGTAGAGACCAGTCGTGAAATAATTAGAACGCTTTCGCTGAAATCGTTTGAAAGCAAATACAAAATAATGCTGATCTGGCAACCGGAGCTCATGCATCCATCGGCCGCCAACGGTATTCTTAAAATTTTAGAAGAACCACCCGCCAATACATTTTTTCTGTTGGTAAGTAATGCAGCCGAGCGATTGTTGCCTACTGTTTTGTCGCGCACGCAGTTGGTACAGGTACCTCTGCTTACCGATGATGAGATTGAGAACTACCTCGATCAAAAACTTTCTGTTAGTCAAGACAGAAGATCGGAAATTGTTCAATTAGCCGATGGCAACCTGAATCAGGCCATTAAATTAACCAGCAGTGAAGACGATCATTATGCCGACAAGTTTGCCGATTGGATGCGCTCATGCTTTAAGCGCGACTATGGTAAACTGGTTGCCTTTGCGGATGACTTTCATGATCTGGATAAACTGAACCAGCGCAATTTATTTCTTTACGGACTTGGTCTGATGCGCGAAACCTTACTACACCATAGCGGAGCTGAAGGTATAAGCCGCGCAAAAAGTGGTGAATTGAAATTTGTAAAAGATTTTAGTAAAGTGATGAATGTAGATAAAATTGCATCTGTTAATTCACTCATCAGCGGTGCTCATTATAACCTCGAGCGAAACGGAAGTGCTAAAATGATTTTTCTCGATCTGTCGCTACAGATTGCCAACGTACTTAACCCGAACTAATTAATATGAAGCGTTTATTAACTCTTATCGCGTGTATGGGCTTGTTGTTGCTAAGCCAATGCGCTGGCGACAAAAACGATACCGTTATTACCATTAAAACCGCTCAAGGCGATATGGTAGCCATTTTATACGATGAAACTCCCAAACACAAAGCGAATTTTATCAAACTGGCAAAAGAAGGATTTTTTAATGACCTATTGTTTCATCGGGTTATTCAGGATTTTATGATTCAAGGTGGCGATCCGGATTCTAAGAATGCAGCACCTGGCCAATCATTAGGTATGGGTGGCCCCGGCTACACCGTTGATGCTGAAATCAATTCCAAATTCTTCCATGAAAAAGGTGCTTTGTCAGCTGCGCGCTTAGGCGATGGTCAAAATCCAACAAAGGCTTCAAGTGGAAGTCAGTTTTATATTGTGCAGGGAACGATAGTACCCGAAGGGGATAGCCAATCGTTAAAAATTGATCAATTCAAATTAAATGCTGCTTTTCAAAAAGTAATGCAAGACATAAACAACAAATCACTCATTGATTCATTGACTCAAATTTATATGACAGGTGATATGCAGGCGTATCAACGCAAACTTTTTAGCTTAATACCCCGCTTCGAAAAAATGACCGGCACCAAGATTTATAAAGATGTTTCGCCAGAAATGATAAAGGCATATACCACACTGGGTGGTGCACCGCATTTGGATGGCGAGTACACGGTATTCGGTAAGGTAATCAGCGGGTTGGATGTAATCGATAAAATTGCTGCCGCCCCAACCAGCAACGAGCGACCTTTGGAAGACATCCGCATGACGGTTACTGTTGAGGAATTATCCCGAAAAGAAATTACAACCCGTTACGGCTACGTTTACTCAAACTAACATGCGCATTCTTATTACCGGAGCAAACGGATTATTAGGGTACAAACTCGTTCAGCTATTGGCCAGTAAAGGTGATGTGATAACAATCGCCACAGCCAGAAAAAAACCAGCCGACCTACCTGCAGGAATTCAGTTTGCCGAACTCGACATTACTAACAAAGCACAAACGCTTAGTGTAGTTGCAGCCGCAAAACCCAATGTAGTTATTCACGCTGCTGCGATGACACAGGTTGATCAATGCGAAACGGAACGTGAAAAATGCTGGAGCGCAAATGTGCATGGCGTTGAAAACATCATTCAAGCTTGTTCTCAAACAAATGCCCATCTGATTCATGTTTCTACCGATTTCATTTTTGATGGAACTTACGGTCCGTTAGATGAAACGGCTATTCCCAACCCAGTTAATTATTATGGCGAAAGCAAACTGGCCGGTGAAAAACTAATTCAAGAAAGCAAAATCAACTGGGCTATTCTGCGTACTGTATTGGTATATGGTGTTACACCTGATATGAGTCGCAGCAACATTGTATTGTGGGTAAAGAAAAGTTTGGAAGAAGGAAAAACCATTAACGTTGTAAATGATCAATGGCGCACACCCACACTTGCGGAAGATTTGGCTATGGGTTGTTTCCTGGCCGCTTCCAAAAAAGCAAAAGGTATTTATCACATCTCTGGTAGTGAAATGCTCACCCCATTCGAGATAGCCAATCAAACTGCTGATTATTTTAATCTAAACAAGCCGTTGATCAAACCGGCAGACTCCTCCACGTTTACACAACCGGCAAAGCGCCCACCCAAAACCGGCTTCATCATCGCGAAAGCACAACGTGAACTTGGTTATGCCCCGCACACCTTTACCGAAGGATTAGGCGTACTGGCCGCACAGCTACGCAGGTAATTATGCCATTCACATCGGCCCGTATTGGGCGGTAAAATTAATTTACCAATCTTCGCGGGTAACATTAATTTAATCTTGCGCATATGTCTGCAAACAGAGGTCAGTTCGGTTCTAAGTTTGGTTTTATTATGGCAGCTGCAGGTTCAGCTGTAGGGCTCGGAAACATCTGGCGCTTCCCTTACTTAACTGGTGAAAACGGAGGCGGTGCGTTTGTGTTCGTATACCTCTGTTGTGTATTGCTCATTGGGCTTCCGCTACTATTTAACGAAGTAGCCCTTGGCCGCATGACCAAGAAAAATCCGATAGGTGCGTTCAGAGATACAGGCGCCAATAAATTCTGGATGATAGGTCCCATTCTGGCATTAGGAGTTAGCTTTTTTGTACTTAGTTATTACGGTGTTATTGCCGGCTGGACTATCGGCTACATTTATACTTCCCTTACGGGAATGGAAATTTCGTTTGCCGACTTTCAAGCAAACGGCTGGGTGGTAATTGGCCTGCTCGCTTTTTTTGTTGGAATCAATCTTTTAATCGTTACAAAAGATATTTCGAAAGGAATTGAAAAGGCATCTAAGATTTTAATGCCGATACTTTTTGTATTAGTATTTGTGGTGATACTTCGCAGTGTTACACTGGATGGTGCCATGGAGGGGATTAAGTATTACCTCGTTCCGGATTTCAGTAAAATAAATGCCAGTACTTTTCTGAAAGCGCTAAGTCAATGTTTCTTTTCGATGAGTATCGGTTGGGGTATTATGATTACATACGGTTCATACTTATCCAAACAAGAAAGTATTGTACAAAGCAGCTTATGGATTGGCTTATTGGATACAGGTGTTGCATTAATGGGTGGCCTCATGGTTTTCCCTGCTGTATTTGCATTTGGTATGGAACCCAACCAAGGGCCAACGCTTGTGTTTCAGATTTTACCACACATTTTTAATGAAATGCCTGGTGGAAATATTGTGGGTGCATTTTTCTTTCTATTGCTTATGATTGCCGCTCTTACTTCTACCATTTCCATGATTGAAGTACCGGGCTCGTGGCTGGTAGATGAAAAGAAATGGAGCCGTAAAAAAGCCGCCTGGACTGTGGCCATCACCGCATTTGTAGTGGGCATTCCGGCAGCTCTATCCAAAGGTGCTTTTGAGCCTTTAACCAACATGACATTAAACATTTTTGGTTTGCAGATCAGCAGCTTTATGGACATCATGGACTTTTTATGGGGTACGTTGTTCATTATGATCGTGGCCCTATTTGTTTGCGTGTACATTGGTTGGGTAATTAAACCAGCGCGCGTTATTGCCGAGATAAGCGAAGGTTCACCTTACTTCAATACAAAGAAAATTGCTGGTGTTACACCCGCTCAGGTATGGACCTTCTTCATTAAATATGTTTGCCCGTTGGTAATTCTGATTGTAATTCTAA
>DPSB01000254.1 GCA_003537495.1 Cytophagales bacterium
TTTACTGATATTATACCCCCCCTGAGAAATCCTATTTATTCCTTGCTTCTATATATAGTTTTTCAAGACAAATCCTTTGTCAATTTTAAAAAATAAACATATGAACTCAGAAATTTTTCGATTTGCAATAGTACACCCGCCCCAAGCTAGTAATGAATCACATACGCAAAGAAACTTGTTTAAACTTTTAGATGTGAATAGTGAATTTATAAAATCACTTAAGGGTGCAAGGGCACAGGGTTCCAAAGCATCAATGTTAAGGATAACCAAAGAATTCATTCAATCGAATTTATTTTTAGATCAGCCAGTTAAAGCTGACAAGGCTTACACGGAATTAATCAAGCTAATTGAATCTGGCTCAGGGAAAAAATTCGATTCAAAACTCCGGGAAGGGTTTCAACGAATCTTTAATGTGACTCCTGCGGATTTCATTTATAGCGATCTTTTCAAAAACACCAAATCAAAATTAACAGATAGTATCGTCGCAGGATTAATTGATTCCAGTGTCACTTCAAAAAGCCGAAGCTTCATGATAACTCTTGCTAAGGCGAACTATTTAATAAAAGAAATGGCAGCTGGTGAAACCGTTACTAGGCAGTTATTTAATTCAGTAAAAATTGTTTTGCCAGAAGGAATTTTTCCTTTGCCGAAAACTGACCAAAGTCTTCGAAAGATTAAAAAAATCCAGAACGAAAAAAGAAAAAAGGAAAAAACAGAAAAAGCAAAAAAGAATCTTGGTATTGCGGAAGAGATTTCAAACTATATTAACACCATAAATGAATTGATATTATCTTTTGAACGGAATACGCTTTCGGATATTTCAACTGAGCAGCCTGTCGCAACTGCTGAAAATATCGCTTTTAAAAAAGCAAGACGGTTTACGCTGCCAAAAGTCGAAACAGAGAAATTATCTTCTAAAACTAAAAGTCTCCTCAAAAAAGAAGGCATAGAGAATGATGAAATTGATATACCCATAACCATTTCTATGCTTGAACGAAAAACATCGATGCTGGCTAAAGAACTTTACACTTACCGAAACGCCGGTAAAGAAATGATCCGTATCGGAAATTTAAATATTCCGGGCGACCATTTTGATCTTGACAATACTAGTGTATTTGAGGGTGCAGTAAACAAGGTGATAGGTATATGTCCACAAGAGCCATTAGAAAGTGGAACGTTCGATGATACGGTTACCATTCCTTCGGGATATGGGGAAGCTCGGCTCCTCGGAGTGGCTGACCTTATGTTGGTTGAACAGAAGCTGATAAAATACCAAACTGGCGAAATTGCACATATTGAGAATGTATTAAAAAGTGAACTCAGAGAACGTGTTCACCGAACAAAAAAAATAACAGAAGAATCCATTTTTAAAGAAACCGAGGAAACAACAGAAAGCCAGAAAGACTTGTCAACTACTGAACGCTTTGAATTGCAGAATGAATCACAAAAAGTAATTAATGAAAATACAACCAAGGAAGCTGGTGTTATTGTAAATGCTTCGTATGGCTACGTGGACATGACAGCTAATTTCAATTATACTAATAATGAAGCAATATCAGAATCACAACGTTCAGGAAGCAACTTCGCACGGGATACTATTTCCCGTGCCGTGAATAGAATTGAAAACAGAAATCTTGAAAGACGGTTCCTGAGAACGGTGGATGAAGTGGAGGAAACCAATACACATTCGTTTGATAACAAGGAAGGGCTTGAACATATAACTGGAATTTATAAGTTTGTAGATAAGTTGTATGAGGCGCAGATTGTTAATTACGGAAAAAGAATGATGCTTGAGTTCTTAGTCCCAGAACCTGCTGCTTTCTTACGTTATGCGTATGCCAAACAGCCGGTAAAAAACATTTCAATCATCAAGCCAGACCCACCGGGCTTCTGTATCAATGGAACGAATTTCGAACCACTAATCGTTCAAGATATAACCCGGTATAATTATTTGTTTTGGGTTAGTAAATATCATATTGAAAACGTTTCACCACCACCTTCCCATCTTATGCTGATAAGTGGTTCAAAAGTAAGTTCCGCTGAAGGAATGAAGAAGTATGGAGATGACCTTGTTGGTAATGGAGAATTAAGCCCTATCGATATTCCTGAAGGGTATTATCCACTTCGAGCTGGAATCAACTTGCATGCTACACACTTGCAGGGTGAACAATTTCTTACAGTTCAGATTCAGGATCAGGAAGTCTCTAACAAAACTGTGGGTGGTCATGGATATGTTCAATTACACCTGAACCCAACGAAACAGGTGTTTGTTACAATCAACTCATTGAATATGGCAAATTATGAAGTGATTATTAATATTCTATGTACCCTTTCGACAGAAAAATACGAGGAATGGCAACTGAAAACATATAATGCAATTATGATTGCATATCAGGAGCAAAAGTCAAAATATGAAAATGCAATAGAATCATCACTTATGAATACGTTGATGCCAGTCTCAGGAAGTAACGCTACGACTAACCGTGAAATTGAAAAAACGGAATTAAAGAAAGGATGTATTTCAATGATGACAGGTCAACGTTTTGAATTGTTTGATTCTGTGAATCAAAATATTGCTCCCTATGGGTACCCTGAAATAGATTTTGAAGAAGCTACTGCCGAAGGGCGGTATATTCAGTTCTTTGAACAGGCATTTGAATGGACAAACTTATTATATGTATTTTATCCATATTTCTGGTCCAAAAAAAAAGATTGGCTTACGTTAGCGCAAATAACCGATAACGACCCGTTGTTTGCTAAATTTTTACAAGCAGGTGCAGCACGGGTTCAGGTCCCCATAAGAATCGGTTTTGAAACAAGTATCCTGCATTATCTTGAATTGGGAGAAATATGGTATGGTGAGGGAGAATTGGTAAACTCTGAGAATGGCGAAGCTGATCCCATGCATGTATCTGTTCTCGATGAATTAAGTAGTCAGTTAAGCAATACAAGCATAGAGGGTAAAGGACTTATAAATGTAATCGCTGGCAATGCTATTATTACAGGGGAGGAAACAGAATTTAGGCCTGATGATGAAAACAAGCGAATAATAATAAATGGAAAGACATATGTTATTAAGAAAGTTAATAGCAGCGAAGAACTGGAACTTACTACAGCATTTGAGGAAGATACTGGTAATGCGGTAAGATATTCTTTTGGTGGCAAATTGGTAGGCCAACCCTGGGTGATAAAATTGCCTACAAATCTTATTTATTTACAGGAAGGAAACCAACTGTAGTTACTTATGTCTGCAGTTATTTCAAGACAAATCGATCTATTTTCAAAACAGAAACTGTTACACACTTCCAGTTTTGGAAGAATCTTTGCCCGCTTTGAAGGCAGCGCAAATTTTTCAGTATCAGTTGAAACAGATGAGGCGGCTGTCGAATTAAAACTAGGCAAAGAAGCTGAATTAAAAATAGATGATTATCTGTTTGGTTCGGGTGGAGCATTCAGCTTTTCTGGCGATGATTGTAAATTCAGTTTAGGCAACGACTATGTCAATGTTTCATTTAACCCTTTAAGTTTAAGCGGAGTAACAGTCATTATACCTGCAAAAGTATCAGCAATAAAATTAGAATCCGCTTTCCCTTCCCTAGGGCTAAAAGGAACAGCAGCGATTGACATTGAACTTATCATAACCTATCTCCCGGATTATAAAAAATTAAGAAAAGTAGTTAATGCAAAGAATATTAGGGCAGTCATTCAGATTGCCAAAGATCAGCTTACCAAATCTATAGCTAAGTCAAAATCAGTCGTACGACTTGCCCTTAAATACGGAAGAGCTGCCCTGAATGCACCATTAAAAATGATTGGCAATTCCATAGGAAGAAGACTTGCCATAGATAGTATTAAATTAGGTAGCCAGGTAGCTGCCTTAAAAAAATTGATCGGACTTGGTGGACGACTGTTGTTTGGTGTAGCTGGAATTATTATTGATACCAGGTTGTCTGTAAAAGCAGCTGTTCCGGGGGTCATTGCCTACCAGCATAAACAAGTATGGAAAGTTATCATACCAGCATTCGCTAATGCTTATGCTGAGTTTCTAGCATCAATGACTGATCCTACAGTACTACTTGCAGACTACTATTTTGATTTAAAGAAAAAGATAAAACGACCATTAGCTACTGTGCCGGATTTGTATGCAGTTGCCGAAACGCTGTCCGGTACCGGACAGGTAACGTACCCTTCTGTTAATGCGGGTGATTGGGTCAAAGAGTATTTAAAGAATCCAATAACCACTACATATGAAGATTCTCTTGCCTCCATAGAATGGCAGGCTTTATTTCGTGAGGCCTATAATTTATATTTCCTATTCATGGATGTTGCTCTACACTCCAGCG
>DPSB01000443.1:0-3407 GCA_003537495.1 Cytophagales bacterium
TTGTACACCCATGACAGGTGAAAATTGAAGTTTCACTCATCTCAAGAAGAGTAAGAATATTTTCAATATCGGAAGGTAATGTATTTTTATTTCTTGACTGTAAAAGTTTAAATCCAAGGTATGCATATACTTGTTTAACAGGGTCAATGCTTTTTAACCAGTTGATTAATTCGATTTGATTTTCCTCGTTAACAAGTTTCAACATCTTTTCTCCATCGTAAGGCATCGATGCGGAAACATAACATCGATAACCGAAAGTATTCTTTTCATCACCCCTTGTGAGGTGTTCAAAGTCAATATTACTTCCTAATTCTTTAAGAACGATCTTATTAAGTTTGAATAGAATGTTATTCTCAACTCGTGTGTGAATTTTTGTACTATTTTTTGAATTAAAAAATTCTTGGTAAAAAATTTGGTTCCTGTGAGACAAGGTCAATAATCTTGTTTTATTAGCTACCTTCCTATTACCCTTATAAATTAACCATACTTTTTTCTCAATCCCCAAATTGAGATATTCAGTATATTTTTCTTCAAGTCTGATTTTCCCTTGTATCGCGGTTAGTTCACTAGTGGTATAAACATTATCAAGGCTTTGAAACAATTTAACACCTCTTGCCTGACCAAAAAGTAAATTCGGGATGACTAAAACTAAGATGGTTATGAATGCCTTCATTTTTGATTATTACTTTTTCTGGGCAGCTATTTCTCTTTGCTTCATGGCTTCTAATATATTCATCTCGGCAATCATTTTCTGATGCTTTGCCTCATCAAGAGCCGCCTCAGCAGCTTTTTCTAATTCTATTGCCCGCTTTTCATTTTCGAGTGCGATTACCTCGTTTTTATCGGCACGAACTTTTTGCTGATATCCAAACGCAAACGAAAAAACTGAAACGAAGCCGAGGATGCCAATTAGGAGATTCTTTTTCATAGCGTACTTGTTTTACCATCAAGGTAATGAAAATCCTTAAGAAAAATTAATTCGCTCTTCAGCCCTGCTTTAAGTAGGTGTTATACTTTTCACAAAAAATAAGTATGAGAGCTTTTCTGATTTTGATGCTGGTTCCTTTTGCGCTCACCGCCCAACCCAAATATGAAGTTCAGGAATTTACAGGTGTAGTAAAGTCAATCGGTCCAGGCTTTGGGTTTGCACTTCAGCAGATTATACTGGATATAAATGGCGAACTGAATGGCTTTTTATTTAATCCTGGTTACGGCAGTTGGGTGGTTCGAAATGTTAAAGTAGGAGAGTCATTAACGCTTCGTGCAAACGTGAATGTGAAGTATGCTGAAATGAGAAAAAAGCAGAATAACCGAAATGCTATTTCGCCAGTTTATTTTTTTCATGATCAGATTTTAGCAATTAAACCACCAACGGGATGGCACGAAATGCCTACTATAAAAGAAGAGGTTGCTAACCACACGGAAATTTTTCTCGATAAAAAGGTAATAGACCATTATGTGCTGGAAGGCAAACGAATAGCATTGATATTTGAAGATGGACTTGTTGGCTATTATCTCCCAATTCTTTCTACAGATGACAAACTTAGTGATATTGAAATCGGAGATCAGGTTTCATTTGGTAGTTACCGCAGGCACATTGGCCAAGGTTTTGAGTTTCCAATACCCGGTGTAAAAGATGTGTATTATTTTAATCGATTGATCGGAGTGGAGGCAAAACTCCATTCTTATCTGTTCAAACAAAATTTTGTCAGGATAGGGGCGAAGTTTAAGACAACAGATGGAAAAATGGTAAGCGTTTCATTTCCAAGCGATGATGCCCAGCGCATTCAGGAGTTTATAAAACCTGGCGAGCCGTTAAAGTTTTATTATTCCGATTTCAAAATTGATGACCAGCCAATGGCTTTACCCGAATTGCACGCCATTGTACAAAATACCGATACGCTTTACATCCGGACTTTTGGTTTTTTTGGAGGCGCTGATGGCAAACATGAACACGATCCCGTAGAGATAACCGGAAAAATTACACGCATATACGTAACACCGAAAGGAAATGTGAGCAGCCTTATTATAGATTCTGATTATTATGTTGAAATTGATGCCATGATGGCGCAACAACTCGCACTACATTTTCAAAAAGGAAAACAGATTAGCATTCAGGGCAAACAACGGATTAAGAAGGAAGGGGAGATTTACCAGAAGAGTTATCATATTGTAGTGCCGGAACGACTAACAATTGATGGTAAAACTTTTTCAGCGTATAATCCATGAAAATACTATTGGTTGAAGATGAGCCACGGCTAAATGATTTTATCTGCAAAGGTCTGGAACAGCAAGGCTACACGGTTGATGCCGTTACCACAGGAAGTGAGGCATTAAGCCTGGCCGCTACTGAATCGTATGATTTGATTATTCTGGATGTAATGTTGCCGGGGCTAAGTGGGTTTGAAGTGCTTGAAAACCTGAAAAAGTTCGAGATAAAAGTTCCGGTAATTATTGTTAGTGCCCTTAATAGTTCGGAGCGCGTAATTGAAGGGTTGGACAAAGGGGCGATTGATTATATTAAAAAGCCATTCGACTTTGGCGAATTTCTGGCGCGGGTGCGGGCTGTTACACGCAAAGGATTAAGTCGCAGTTTTACCAACTTTAGGATAGCGCATCTCGAGTTGGATTTACTTTCCCGAAAGGTATTTTCCAATCATCAGGAAGTAGGGCTTACCAAACGCGAGTTTGCACTACTCGAACTATTAATCGCGAATAGCAATCGGGTAATTTCTAAAACCGAAATAGCCGAAAAAGTTTGGGAAGCAAATTTTGATATGGGTAGTAATGTAATTGAAGTTCATCTTTCGCAATTGCGAAAAAAGTTGGGCGATCCGGATCTGATCGAAACAAAAGTGGGCCTTGGGTATTATATTCAGGGCGAACTTATTCGCAGTTGATTTTGAATTGGAATCCATTTAAAAGTATCCGTGCCAAAACAGCCTTTATCTTTTTTGGTGTTTTTGTAGTGATTGTATTGCCCGTAAATTTTTTGGTTTACTCCAAAGTAGAAACCATTTTAATTCAGGCCGACACGCGCGAGTTGCAAGCGGAAGGCGAGAAGCTCTTCGATAAAGTGCGATTGGACCCGGCACTTATTCCATTGCCGCCTCAAAATTATTTAATGTTTATTCGCATTAAAGAAGAGTTGGGTATTGATACCGTTTTTGCATCACCGGGCTTTCCGGAAGTATGGAGCGAAGATGCGGTGTTGGTATTGGATTCTATTAAGATTATAACAAAGGCCCGGCCGGTTCCTTACAGTAATGCATCGCTCTTGTTATCGATAGCGCGTAGCACACACGACCTGAATAGTCAATTGGAAACCTTGCGGCTCTATCTTTTTATTGCCAACTCCATTTCAATTTTATTGGCGGGAATATTGGTTTTCATCGTGTCGGGGTTTT
>DPSB01000443.1:3634-5699 GCA_003537495.1 Cytophagales bacterium
ACGGGAATATTGGTTTACATCGTGTCGGGTTTTACACTGCGCCCGGTGCGTAATATTGTTGAGGTAGCGTCCCGCATTCAGGCCACGCGCAGTATGGAGCGTGTTGCTGAACCAAAATCAGATGATGAGTATCGTGAATTGGCCCGTACTATTAATGGAATGCTTACGCGAATTGAATCTTCCATTAAAACGCAAACTAATTTTTTTGCTTCAGCAGCGCACGAACTAAAAACTCCGTTAACGGTTATGCAAACGGAGTTATCGGTAGCGCTCAATCAAAATCCAGAACCTTCCACCCGTACAATATTAGAGAATCAATTGCATGAGGTGCAGCGGTTAGATCGGGTTATTCAGGATTTTTTACTCATCAGTCAACTCAAGAGCGAAAGTCTGGTTATCCGTAAAGCTGTTAACCGATTAGATGAAGCTTTATATTCTGCCTTGAAGCGATGTAAGTACCAGATCAAAACAAAAAATGCACAAGTAAAAATTACCTTGGCAACGGAAGATTGCACTAGCAATTTTGATTACGATAAGACTGAACTTGTTTTATTTAACCTGTTGGAGAATGCGATTAAGTATAGCCAACAGGAAGCCACCATACAGGTTACTATTAATCGCACGGATAGGTTGGCCGTACAGTTTGTAAATCCGGTAACGGAAACCATTACCGATGTGGAGATTCTGAAAAGCGAATTTAAAAAAGTGAACGATTTGAGTTCGGGGTTGGGTATGGGCCTTTGGATTTGCCAGGAAATAATGAGGTTACAAGATGGTGAATTGAATCTCCACCAGACCAATGGAGATTTCATAGCCGAAGTTGTAATCTGATCTTTGCTTATTAGTCAAACTTTGCTACTATGCAGCAATGAAACTCCAGTTTTTATCCAAAGCATTGGTTGTGTTGTTGTGGGTTGCCACACTGGCCGTTGCTTTGTGTTGGTTATTCTGGAAAGGTGCTCCGTTCGATCCTGAGCCAATTACGGTTGTATTAGGATTGATCTCTACCGCGGTAACTGCGTTGGTAAGCGAGTTTGGTTCGCGCCTGGAAGAAGAAGAGTTTTCGTTACCGTATGCACTGGCTTATGGATACGTACACAATTTTGTAGAGCCGCTTATCTCGCAGTTGATGAAGCAGATTCCGTTGGGTAGCCCCAAGCCTCGGTTGTTTATTTATATTCCAACAAAACTTTCTGAGTTAGAGCCGCGCAACATCGAACGCGTAATCGGTAAAATCCGTATGATGAGTTTTGAAGATAAAATTGTAAACCTTGAATTTCAGGAAGGTCGCGCACGGGATGTTTTGACCGTTACCGGAAATGGTAATAAGCGTGTGTATTTCGATTTCCCCAACACGTTGTTAAGTTTGAATAGTTTGATTGACTATAAAATGGAGTCGCGCAAAAACGGGTTCAGCGATTCTATTCGCGAAGACATGGCGAAGGAATATATCGCAAAGTTTAAACAGGTAATTGAAAAATTAATTGCTTCGCGCGATCTGGACGAATATGTATTTTTTGTCGATAAGAATTTACAATTGGTGTTTGATTCGGAATAGTTCTATCAACGTAAAACAGCCGCATACATTCCTCTTGAATGATAAGCTGAAGACACAGTTCCTACTTTTGTTACAACAGAAAATCCAGCGTTTATTGCTACTGACTCCAGTCGCCTAAACGTAATGGGGTAAGGCACCCATTGATTCGGAGTATCGGTTTCATACTCTACAATAATAATCGGGCCAACCGGTGTAAGGTATTTTTTTAGTCGGCTTAACTGTATTTGCTGATTCTGAATATAATGTAACGCATTGGCGATTATAAAACCATCTTTCGTTTCGCTAAACTCAAATGTGGTAAAGTCTGCTTGCGTGCGCATCAATGAAACATCGGCATATAACCACCTGATTGAATCCAACGAATTTTTATGTTGATCGATGGCCTGTACTGAACTTCCAACAGGCAAAAGACGGGCGAGTGCTTGTGTAAACAATCCACTTCCGGCACCAAGATCGGCCCAATGTTGTGGTGTTTGTACTGCGGGTAGCCCATCCCGAATCAGGTTT
>DPSB01000319.1 GCA_003537495.1 Cytophagales bacterium
AGGGATGGCTGAATCTGCCAAAGCACGCGGTACCGGCATTGCTAAACGCTCTCCCGATTATGTAAAAATGAAAATGGAGGAGGGCAAAGCAGTAATTGCAATTACCAAAGACGGAACCTGGGTAGGATTCTGTTACATCGAAGCGTGGGAACACGAAAAATATGTGGCCAACTCAGGTCTCATTGTTTCTCCACCATTTCGCAAAACCGGTGTAGCTACCGAAATCAAACGCAAAGTGTTTGAACTTTCGCGGAAGAAATATCCCGATGCAAAAATCTTTGGGCTAACTACCGGATTGGCGGTAATGAAAATTAACTCCGACCTCGGCTACGAACCCGTAACCTATTCCGAACTTACCACCGATGAAGAATTCTGGAAAGGTTGCCGCAGTTGCGTAAACTTCGAAATTCTGATAGCCAAAGGTCGTAAGAACTGTATGTGTACTGCCATGCTGTTCGATCCGGTTGAAGAAGCCAAGAAGAAAGCCGAGTTAGCCAAAACGGTGGTTACACCCGATGGCGAACTGGAACAACTTAAGAAGCGCGAATTTAAAGGCAACTTTAAATTGTTTGAACGTTGGGTACGCTTCAAACAATTTGTGTTGTTGAAAAGCTGGAAGAAACAACAAGGCGATGATGAAAAGAAGAAATCTTCGTTTTTAAGTTTCTTATTCTTCTGGTAAAACGAGACAATTATAATTGGCCACGAAGTCACCAAGACACGACTAATACATATTCTATTAATATTCTTTGTGACTTGGTGTCTTAGTGGCAAAAAGCAAAATCTAAATTTAATTTCTTTTTGGTAGGGTTATGAAAAAAGTTGTTTTAGCATTTAGTGGTGGATTAGACACATCTTATTGTGCAATTTATCTCGCGAAAGATTTAGAGTATGAAGTGCACACCCTTACGGTGAACACCGGTGGGTTTAGTGCAGAAGAAGTAAAGGATATTGAGAAGCGGGCTTTAAGTTTAGGCGTTGCCTCGCATAAAACGATTGATGAAACCCGTAACTATTACGATAAAGTAATCAAGTACCTGGTTTTTGGTAACATCTTGAAAAACGGAACTTATCCATTAAGTGTAAGTGCCGAACGCATGAGCCAGGCATTAGCCGCAGCCACGTATGCCAAAGAGATTAAAGCCGATGCCGTTGCACATGGAAGTACCGGTGCTGGCAACGATCAGGTGCGCTTTGATATGATCATCCAGATTTTACATCCGGGTGCAGAAATCATTACCCCTATTCGCGATAAGAAATTAAGTCGCGAAGAAGAAGTAAACTATCTGAAAGAAAAAGGAATTCATTTCAGTGCCGAGAAAGCAAGATACTCCATTAATAAAGGTATCTGGGGTACTTCGGTGGGTGGCAAAGAAACATTGAACTCACTCGGGCAATTACCGGAAGAAGCCTGGCCTACGCAAGTTACCAAACAAGGTTCTGAAGAAGTAAAGCTTGGATTTAAAAAAGGTGAACTGGTTTCCGTTAACGGAAAAAAATTCGAACACCCGGTTGATGCGATTCATGCACTGCAAGCTATTGCTGGGCCCTACGGAATTGGGCGCGATATACACGTGGGCGATACGATTATTGGTATTAAAGGTCGTGTAGGGTTTGAAGCCGCTGCACCGGTGTTAATCATAAAAGCACATCACGCGTTAGAGAAACATGTGCTTACCAAATGGCAACTGAGTTGGAAAGATCAACTGGCACAATTCTATGGCAACTGGTTGCATGAAGGTCAATACTTAGATCCTATCATGCGCGATATGGAAGCATTCTTAACCAGTGCGCAACAAAACGTTACCGGAGAAGTTTCCATTACGCTCTACCCCTATCGCTTCCAGATTAATGGCATCGAATCGAAATACGATCTTATGTCGGCCAAGTTTGGTAAGTATGGCGAAATGAATTTAGGCTGGACAGGTGAGGATGTAAAAGGCTTTACCAAAATTTTCGGTAACCAGGTGGGCATTTATCATCAGGTGAAAGCAGAAGCAGACAATAAGTAGGCCGTATGAGTAGTTCAAAAATAAAAGCAGGCATAATAGGGGGAGCGGGTTACACCGGTGGCGAAACCTTGCGGCTATTACTCAATCATCCACACGTGGAAGTTGTATTTGTACAAAGTCGCAGCCAGGCTGGTAAACCCGTAACTTCCACACACCACGATTTAGTTGGTGAAACCGATTTGATTTATTCAGCGGATTTTAATCAACCGGTAGATGTATTGTTTCTTTGCCTCAGTCATGGGGAAAGTAAGAAGTTATTGAGTGAACAAAACTTTCCAGCCTCTACCCGCATTATTGATTTAGGTAATGACTTTCGCTTAGGCGATAAAGCCAGTGATCGTGAATTTATTTACGGCTTACCCGAATTTCAACGCGATAAAATCAAGCAAGCTAAAAACATTGCCAACCCCGGTTGCTTTGCTACCACTATTCAGTTGGGATTGTTGCCACTGGCTCAAGCAGGTTTATTAACGGAAGTTCATACTACCGGCATTACTGGTTCGACTGGTGCCGGACAAAAACTACAAGACACCACACACTTTACGTGGCGCGCCAATAATATCTCGGCATATAAAACCTTAAGCCATCAACACCTGGGCGAAATCAATCAGACCTTAAAAAAACTACAACCTGCCTTTGGTGGAGAAGTAAACTTTGTTCCGTGGCGGGGCGATTTTACCCGAGGCATATTTGTTACCTCCGTTGTAAACACTACACTTTCGCTGGATGAATTATACAAAATGTATGAAAGTTTCTATGCATCACATCCATTCACACATGTGAGCAAAGAAACCATTGATCTGAAACAAGTAGTAAATACCAACAAGTGTTTGATCCATCTGGAGAAAGTGGGCAATAAACTTGCCATCCACTCTATTACCGACAATTTATTGAAAGGTGCCAGCGGTCAGGCGGTGCAGAATATGAATTTGATGTTTGGATTGGAAGAAGATGCAGGATTGAGGTTGAAGGGAATTACTTTTTAGTAGTTAGTTGCAAGGTTGCCGCACACTAAATTTTGAATCTTAATTTTATATTTTAAAATGAAATTATTTGACGTTTATCCTTTGTTCCCCATCGAACCCGTAAAAGCTTCCGGCTCATGGTTGTGGGATAGTGAAGGAAAAAAATATTTGGATCTGTATGGTGGCCATGCGGTAATCTCTATCGGGCATAACCATTCACATTTTGTTGAAGCACTGAAAAGTCAATTGGATAAAATCAGTTTTTATTCCAACAGTGTTCAAAACTCCATGCAGGAAAAACTGGCTGAGAAGTTAGGCCAACTTTCAGGTTATAACAATCACCAGCTATTCTTGTGTAACAGTGGTGCCGAAGCAAATGAAAATGCATTGAAACTTGCTTCGTTTGTTACGGGCCGCAAAAAAATTATCGCATTCAAAAAAGCTTTTCACGGGCGCACCTCTGGTGCCGTAGCTGCTACTGATAATCCTAAAATCGTTGCACCCTTCAATGCGGGGCATGAAATTGTTTTTCTTCCATTAAACGATGTTGCTGCTTTTGATCAGGCTCTTGATAACACGATTGCTGCAGTTATTATTGAGGGTATTCAAGGCGTAGGTGGTATTCAGGTTCCGGATGATGTATTTCTAAAACACATCGCACAAAAAACAAAGCAAGCGGGAGCATTATTAATTCTGGATGAAGTGCAATCCGGTTACGGACGCACCGGTAAATTCTTTGCGCATCAACATGCCGGCATCGAAGCCGATTTGATTACGCTGGCCAAAGGTATGGGCAACGGCTTCCCGATTGGTGGCGTTTTGATTCATCAAAACATAAAACCCTGGAGCGGCATGCTGGGTACAACATTCGGGGGTAACTATTTAGCCTGCGCAGCTGGCCTGGCAGTGCTTGAGGTTATTGAAAAGGAAAACCTGATGACCAATGCAGAAACTCTTGGTAACTATTGGATGACTGAACTACGGTCTTATTCAACTATTCTAGATGTGCGTGGCCGCGGGTTAATGATCGGTTTCGATTTGCCCGAATCATTGGCTGCTTTACGGAAGGATTTACTCTTTAAACATTCTATTTTTACAGGCGAAGCTAAACCTAACACCGTGCGCCTACTACCATCGCTTGCTTTAACAAAATCCGAAGCTGATATATTTCTGGAAGCACTTTCGGCTGAATTAAAACCGGTAGTTGCCTTATGAAGAATTTTCTTTCTGTAAATGAAGTAACCAATCTCGATAAACTTATTGCCAACGCGCTTGCTTATAAAGCAGACCCGTTTAAGGATGCGATGTTAGGTAATCGTAAGCGATTAGGAATGTTGTTTCTCAATCCGAGTATGCGTACCCGCATCAGCACGCAGATTGCTGCAAAAAATCTCGGTATGGATCCAATCGTTTTTAACGTGGGGCAAGATGGCTGGACGCTGGAGTTTGAAGACGAGGCTATCATGAGCGGCAACACGGTGGAGCATGTAAAAGAAGCAGCACCGGTATTGGGTAAATATTTCGATATTCTGGGCGTACGCACATTCCCATCGCTTAAAAATAAAGACGATGATTACAGTGAATTGTATATTCATCAATTTATTAAGTATGCCGGTGTTCCGATTTTAAGTTTAGAGAGTGCCACCCTGCATCCGCTTCAAAGCCTTACCGACTTAATTACAATATCTGAAAACTGGAATCCCTCCCCTCTCCTCCGGAGAGAGGCTGAGGTTAAACCTAAAATTGTACTCACATGGGCACCGCATGTAAAAGCATTGCCCCAATGTGTAGCCAATAGTTTTTCGCAATGGGTAACCGCATGGGGCCAGGCCGATTTTGTTATCACGCATCCGGAAGATTATGAGTTAGATGAAAAGTTTACAAAAGGTGCAACCATTACACACAATCAGGATGAAGCCCTGAAGAATGCAGACTTCGTCTATATTAAGAACTGGAGCACTTATAAAGATTACGGTAAAATTTATTGCAACGATCCGGAATGGATGCTAACTAATGAGAAACTAGCCGTAACAAACAATGCGAAGATTATGCATTGTTTGCCTGTACGTAGAAATGTAGAATTGAGCGATGAGATTCTGGACGGCCCCAACAGCATTGTTACACAACAAGCTGGCAACCGGGTGTGGGCTGCACAGGCAGTGTTGGCAGAACTATTGACTAATTAGTATTCAAATTGTTATTAACAAGTACTAACGACTCAATACTTGAGACTAAAAACTAAAACATGAACAAACTCTACATAATCAAGATTGGCGGCAATGTATTAGACAACGAAAGTGCTTTGAAGAGTTTTCTCAAAGACTTTGCTTCTATACAAGCACCAAAAATTCTTATTCATGGTGGCGGAAAGATTGCTACCCGTCTGGGTGAACAGTTAGGCATTCAATCCAACTATGTAAAGGGTCGGAGAATTACGGATGCACCTACCCTTGATCTGGTAACGATGGTTTATGGCGGATTAGTAAACAAGCAAATCGTAGCTGCCTTACAGAATCATCATTGCAATGCGATGGGTGTAACCGGTGCTGATGGCAATCTGATCAAAGCAAAAAAACGACCGGTTGGTGAAGTTGATTACGGTTTTGTGGGTGATATATCAGTTGATAGCGTAAACAGCACGTTGTTGTATTTCTTATTAAAGCAAAATGTAATTCCAGTATTTGCACCCCTTACACATGAAAACGGTGTTATGTTGAATACCAATGCCGACACCATTGCTTCGGTGTTGGCTGTTTCGCTAAGCAAACACTTTGACGTGCGTCTGATTTTCTGTTTCGAAAAACAAGGTGTACTGTTGGATGTAAATAAAGAAGACTCGGTAATCCGAAATCTAAACCATAATCTATATCAAGAGCTTTTGGTAAAGGGTTCGTTCCACGATGGTATTTTGCCCAAACTGGAAAACGCATTCAGCGCAATTCAATCGGGCGTAAAAGAAGTATTGATTGGTGAACACACGCATCTGCTTGCCAATACCGGCTACGACACAAAAGGTACACTCATCACTCAAGTATGAGAGAGCACTTGACTTTTATCGGAATTGACTTACTACAACAACTTGTAGCCACTCCTTCTTTCAGCAAAGAAGAAGATAAGACTGCTGGCTTGTTGATGGGTTTCTTTCAACATCATGGCATGCAAGCTCATCGCAAGGGAAATAATGTGTGGGTCATCAATGAACACTTTGATGTAAACAAACCTACTATCCTGCTCAACTCGCATCATGATACAGTGAAGCCCAACCCCGCATACACACGCGATCCATTTGCACCACATATTGTGGATGATAAACTTTATGGTTTAGGAAGCAACGATGCCGGTGGGCCATTGGTATCGCTCATCATGAACTTCTTCTATTTCAGCAATCAACCAAACCTGAAATACAATTTGGTT
The DNA here is from genome assembly GCA_003537495.1 of Cytophagales bacterium. Classification (GTDB taxonomy): domain Bacteria; phylum Bacteroidota; class Bacteroidia; order Cytophagales; family Cyclobacteriaceae; genus ELB16-189. The sequence goes on from DPSB01000319.1 coordinate 6,392, forward strand.
TTGGCTGCTACAGCCGAAGAAGAAATTTCAGGTACGGGTGGCATAGAATTAATCTGGAATGATCTACCAAAAATAGATTGCGCCATTGTAGGTGAACCAACACTTACAGAAATAGCAATTGCTGAAAAAGGATTGATGGTGCTGGATTGTGTAGCGAAAGGCAAAGCCGGACACGCAGCTCGCGAAGAAGGAGTTAACGCCATATATGAAGCACTGAAAGACATTGAGTGGTTTCGGAATTATTCGTTCCCAAAAGTTTCAGATACGTTGGGCAAAGTAAAAATGTCGGTAACGGTTATACATGCAGGACAAGCACATAACCAGGTACCGTCCGAATGTAAGTTTACCGTTGATGTTCGCGCTACGGATGTATATTCGCTAGAAGAAATTCTGAAAACGATAAAGCAACATGTTTCGTGCGAAGTAACAGCACGTTCCTTGCGACTTCGGCCTTCAGGCATTGCGCAAGATCATCCTTTGGTTGCAGCAGGAAAATCAATTGGTAAAAAACTGTATGGTTCACCCACTACTTCCGATCTGGCATTAATACCGGTTCCTTCTATTAAGATGGGCCCTGGTGATTCCGCCCGATCACATAGTGCCGATGAATTCATTTATGTGCACGAGATTGAAGCGGGAATAGAAAGTTATATTCAACTTTTAGAGCAAATTCTTCAATAACAAGTTTCCGGTTACCGGTTTCCTGTTATAAGTTTGAATAAATATGCCTGGCAACCTTAAACAGGTAACTGGAAACTAATTATGAAACTCTGGAGCAAAGACAAGGAATCACTTAAAACTGTAACCGACTTTACCACCGGTCAGGATAATGTATTGGATTTACACCTTGCCCCATTTGATGTGGTTGGCTCGCTTGCCCACATCACCATGCTCCAAACAATCGGCCTGCTGACTAAACCAGAACTGGATACGCTTAGTGAAGAACTAAAATCGATTTACAAAGAAATACAAGTAGGCAAATTTGAAATTGAAACCGGAATTGAAGACATTCATTCGCAAGTAGAATTACTGTTAACACGTAAACTGGGAGATGTAGGAAAAAAAATTCACAGCGGTCGCTCCCGCAATGATCAGGTGTTGGTTGATGTTAAATTATACCTGCGCCACGAAATAGAACAACTTACTCTTGCTATTCAACAAGTTTTTGAATTGTTAATCGCCCAAAGCGAAAAACATAAGAACAAATTATTGCCAGGTTATACGCATTTACAGGTAGCCATGCCTTCTTCGTTTGGTTTATGGTTAGGTGCTTATGCTGAAAGTTTAGCGGATGATGTAATCACACTTCATGCAGCCTATCAGGTAGCGAATAAAAACCCGTTGGGTTCAGCAGCCGGTTATGGTTCCTCCTTCCCTCTTAATCGGACCCTCACCACGCAACTTTTAGGTTTTGACGACCTGAACTATAATGTGGTGTACGCACAAATGGGACGTGGCAAAACTGAACGCATTATGGCACAAGCCATGAGCAACGTAGCAGCTACGCTTGGTAAACTGGCCATGGGCTGTACATTGTTTCTCAATCAGAATTTTGCTTTCATTTTCTTCCCGGATGAGTTAACCACAGGCTCCAGCATTATGCCGCATAAAAAAAATCCTGATGTATTTGAATTGATTCGCGCCAAGTGCAATAGTCTGCAAGCCCTGCCGAATGAAATTGCATTACTGATTGCAAACCTTCCCTCTGGCTATCACCGTGATTTACAGTTGCTGAAAGAAAAACTCTTTCCAGCCATTCAAACATTAAAAGATTGTTTGCGGATGACGCACCTTATGATTTCAGCTTTGGAAGTAAAAGAGAATATTCTGGCCGATGAAAAGTATAAGTACCTGTTTAGTGTAGAAGAAGTAAATAAATTAGTGTTGGGCGGTATGCCCTTCCGCGATGCCTACAAAAAAGTTGGGCTCGATATTGAACAAGGAAAGTTCAGCTACTCCACCGAAGTTAACCACACCCACGAAGGTAGCATCGGTAATCTGATGAACGATCGGATTAAAAAATCGTTTGAGGCAACTGTAT
>DPSB01000316.1 GCA_003537495.1 Cytophagales bacterium
ACCCTGATACCTCATAAAGTCATTCACTCTGCTAAAAAGTTGATGACAGCTGTCAATACTGGTTAGCGTTGCATCGAATAACGGCAGGATAGATATATGCTTCATTCACAATGTTATTGTAGCAATATAAAAAAATCATCTGTCGCAAACGACAGGTAAGTTTGTCGTTTTCTAACCGTAGCATTTTTAAGTAGCCGTGTTACTTTTGAGGTATACTTTAAAAAAGACAATCAAATGAAATCAGTTGAAATTATTATGGTTCCTGTTAAAGACAGGCAAAAAGCTAAAGAGTTTTATCTCCAACTTGGGTTTCAGGTTATTGTAGAAGCACCAGATGCACACGGTGGATCGTGGATACAAATGGGTATTCCTGGTAGCAATACTACTATTTCTCTCTCAAGTTTTCAGGGTATTATTTGCGAGACAGATAATATTGAAAGCGAGATTAAAAAAATAAATAAAAAGGGTATTGAAGTCGGTAAAATTGATAATACACCTTGGGGTCGGTTTGCGTGGTTGAAAGATTTGGACGGAAATAGTTTGTGTCTTCATGAAAAATGAGTCTCAAAATCGAGCCAAACAGTTCGCGGAACTCATCTGAAGTCACATCTCGTCAACTGAGGAAAAGATGTCAATCCAACTTTAACAAAAACCCCTTCGCCACTTTGCGATGATGTTTCATTCTGTTAGCATCCATCTTCTGCTGCAGGTTTACAATCATACTCATGCGCGGGTTGTGCACAAATTGTTCGCGGTGTTTTTCAATGTAGCACCAATACAAGGCATCCCACACTTCGCACCACAGGCCTTTGGTATAATCGCTCATCTTCAATACATAATTACTCCCCGATACATACGGCTTGGTGGTCATCATTCCGCCATCGGCATACTGACTCATGCCATACACGTTGGGCACCATTACCCAATCGTATGCATCAATAAACAATTCCATAAACCACCGGTACACTTCATCGGGATCGAACTCGCATAAATGCATGAAGTTTCCGAGAATCATCAATCGCTCGATGTGGTGGCAATAACCTGTTTGTAAAACTTTCTTTATGGTTTGATCAATTGGTTCAATGCCCGTAGTCCCCTTGTAAAACGAAGCTGGAATTTTTCGGGTATAGCCAAGCGCATTAGTAGTGCGTTGCTTTACTCCTTCGCGCAAGTAAACCGCACGCATAAATTCGCGCCAGCCAATTACCTGTCGAACGAAACCCTCCAGACTATTTAACGGAAACTTTTCGGTACGATGTAGTTCAAACGTTTTATCCAGAATTTGTTGTGGCGATAGCAACCCGATGTTCAATGCCGGTGTAAGCACCGAATGAAATAAGATGGATTCATTTTTTACAATCGCATCTTCATACGCACCAAAGTCGCGCATGCGATTAATCAAAAAATCTTCCAGCACTTTTTCAGCATCGGCAAAGGTTACCGGGTATGTGAATGGCTCAAGAGCACCCGGATTTTTATTGAAATGTTTTTCAATGTATTGAATAGCTTCTGTTACCCACGGATTTGACTTAGATTGAAACACGTGGGGCAACTTCAATCCTTTCGGGATGCGTTTTCTATTCTCCGCATCAAAACTCCATTGGCCGCCCACAGGCGCGTTGTCTTCTACCAGAATATTTAACCGCTTGCGCTGACGAATGTAAAAATCTGCCATCAGGTATTTTTTTCCTTTCGGGAAAAAGGAGTTGAGTTCATCTGCTGAAGTAAGAAAGTTAGGCGAAGGTGTGCGGTGCAATTTGATTTTCGATTCTGCAAAGCGATTGAGCCTGCGCTCCAACAGGTAATCGTTTGTTTCGATGTAATAAATTTCTTTTACACCTTGTTTGCGCCAACCGGCAAACAAATTTTTTAAATCGGCTTGTGCTGCATTTATATATAAAGTCTTATGCCCTTTCTTTTCCAATTCCTGCTGATACATTTTCATGGAAGCGCGATGCAGCACCAACTTTTGTTTATGAAACGGGTATTGCGAAAAATAAAGTTCGTCCTCAATCAGCACCACGGTACGGCCGGGCTTAACGATTGGTGGTTGCGGATATAATTGATGCGGAAAAACCAGGGCAAGTTCCATGTTTGATTAAACAGGGAATACCGGAAAGTGTTTTGATCTTTAACTTGTAGTGTCGTTCCAACTTTTTAAATCTGTACGGTGTCGAATAATCTGCTGACATGTCTGTTTTTGACATTACCAATACTTAACCTCATGAAGCCAACTTTACTCCTATTTGCTTTGTTCGTTCTCGGGGCATGTACCATAGGTGAACCACCAACCAGTCCCGCGGAAGTAGAAGGTTTTGTTCCCATTTATGGCGATGCCGTAACCAGTGAAATTAAATTCACCACATCGCGTACTGTTAAAGCACCCGGCAAAATTTACACTTACGGAACCTATCTCTTGATAAATGAAGTAAACCAAGGCATTCATATCTACGAAAATTCTGATCCAACCAACCCAACACCATTAGGCTTTATTGAAATTGTAGGAAACACCGATATGGCCATCCGCAACAATATTCTTTATGCCAACCACCTGGGCAAACTGGTTGCCTTAAATGTGGCTAATCTTAGTGCTCCACAAAAAGTAGGTGAAGTAAATATTACCAATTGGTTGCTTGGCGTTCCGCCTCCGGCACAACAATACTTTCAGTGTGTTGATCCCACCAACGGCATTGTTATCGGTTGGAAAAAAGAGACCCTACGAAACCCCGAATGTTATGCGCTTTAAGTTATACGCCCTGGCTTTTATTTTATTCGCTTGCGCAGATGCAAATGTTGGGGGCGAATCCACCCAAGGTTCGGGAGGTTCGTTAACACGATTTGCCGTTAGAGATTCTTTTCTCTACAACGTTACGGGTTTCACTATTAATGTTTATTCCCTTAATGATGGTTTTGAGGAATTAAATTCTATTCCCATAAACTTTGGTTTGGAAACGATACAAGCAAATGGCGACTTTCTTTATTTGGGTGCGAACGATGCCATGTATATCTATTCAATTACCGATCGCGCAAAACCAGAATTTGTATTTCGCTATCAACACATTGTAGCGTGCGATCCGGTAGTGGTTCAGGGAAATCGTGCTTATGTTACCCTACGTACCGGAAATGCTTGTAACCTTGGTGTTAACATGCTCGAGATTATTGACATCTCCAATCCTTACGCCCCAACACTGATTACGCAACACCCAATGACTTCGCCCGGTGGATTGGGAATTTCCGGTTCTTGTCTTTTTGTTTGTGAAGGCAATAACGGTTTAAAGATGTTGAATGTGGCCAACGATCAGGTTACTGAGCTTTTGGAGTTACCCGAAGTAAATGCATACGATGTGATTGTAAAACCAAATTCGTTTATACTTACAGGCGAAGATGGCATTTTTCAATATGATTATACGTGCGATCCTCCTGTTCTAAGTCTTGTTAGTTCTATACCTGTACAGCGTGCGGATTTTTAGTTGCCTTCTATTTCTGGTTGGTTCATTTGGGGTTTCGGCTCAAGCCGTGCAGCCCGATTCGGTTTCTAAGAATCGTTATCGTTCTATCATTAAAGTGAGTCCGTTTCACCTGGTAAACTTTTATCCTAGCGTGCAACTGGCATACGAACTTCAATTTCCTAAAAACTATAGCCTTCAATTAGATGCTGGTTATGTGTTTGATCTTGAAGAAACCAGCGACATGTATAAAAACAAACGTGGTGTAAAACTTAAAACCGAATTACGGTATTACATCGAAACAAAAAAACGCGCAAGGCTTTTATACGTTTCCTTTGAGCCCTATGCCAACCTGATCAATTTCGATAGAAACGAATTCAAAACCGAGTGCTTTGATGTAGAGTGTACCGTATTGTTTAGGCGCGAATACAATTACCTGGTCCGCTACCGCGAAACCGGAGCCTCTTTTAAGTTAGGAATACAAATGCAACGCAAGCGGTTTCTATTCGACTTCAACCACGGGCTTATGGTACGAAACATAAATTATAAAAAGCCCTTTATACCTGCCGGAATTGATGATAATATCATTCGCATTTGGAACATATTTCCCAATGAAGAAAAGCGAATTGTACTCGGGCCAGTTGTTGGAATCAGGGCTGGCTATCTGCTGAGCAAGTGACAATACAAAGTATTTAGAGCATTCAATTTTCACCGCATAGCCAGAGAACTAATTTCAAGCTCTATGAAACTATGTGGTTAGTAATCACTTCCGTTTCTTCTTAAAACTTTCATCTACCAACTCCGCTTCAAACAACAATGCGCGGATTTGTGGCTCATCTATTTCTTTCAATGTTTTAAAATACATGCAGTACACCTGCTTGCGACCTTCTGCCAGCAACGCGCCATCTTCATTGCTCATACGATTGCCCTGGCAAAAACCCAGCGTAACACCTTTGGCAATGTTGGCTTCTTTCTTTTTAAGTTGTTGCGGATCCCACGTAATGGTAGGCGGCCAGATAAAACAAATCATGCGGTTGCGCGAATAAAAAGGAACTCCATAACTCAGTTTCTCTTTTGCTTTGGGCAAACACGCTAACACAATAGCGCGAAGCTGTTGCACAATTTTGCGTTCACCGGCCGGTAAACTCAGCAACACTTCTTCTACGGATTGATAGGTATTGGCCTTTGGCATAATGCTAAGCTAAGATTTGTTAATGACATGGTGGAGAAATCTACTTATATTTCCTTACCATTTATAAACTAACCTATGAGCTCACCTCCACGCAAGGTGCTTTATACCAAATCAGGGATGAATCTATTCCCTTCAAAAGACACTATTTCTCAAATTGCTCTTGGTAAAGAATCGCTCTTCTTTCATACCAGTAGAAAAACCATCGAGATAAAAATTGAGGATGTTAGAATAGAACTTTTTAAAAATAAACATTACTCTACTGCTACCCGGTATGGGAGCTATCCATACTTTCTATACATCACGCATGTGGACAATCCGACAGACTGGTTAGAACTTGGTGATTACTATTTCAAACTTGGAGCCGCTTTATTGGAAATGAGTAAAGTCTCCGGCATTCACCTTGACGATCGGGCAATCAAGTTTCTAATAAAGTTTGAGCGTGAGTGGGAGGAGTATAATACGCCTCGCGCAAAATTTTATCGGGTGGTTATTCCAATTGGCTTTGCACTAATTTTTCTCCTTGTATTTTATACCTGTGGTAGA
>DPSB01000500.1 GCA_003537495.1 Cytophagales bacterium
ACGAACGGACCGTTCTAAAAATTGGAGGTGCAAAGATAGATCGCTATTCTGCAATTGCAAACGTAACCGTTAAAACAGTTGTGGGTAGAGATTTAATTCATTGGTTTTAGCGGTCAGGAAGTATAATTTTGGCATCGCAATTTTAAAAATTTATACCATGACAAAAGTTGGAATTAACGGCTTCGGTCGTATTGGTCGCCTGGCGTTCAGAGCTGCCGTAAACCGTAAAGACATTGAGATAGTTGGAATCAACGATCTGGTTGAGCCCGATTACATGGCTTATATGTTGAAGTATGATTCTACCCACGGCCGTTTTGATGGCTCGGTAGAAGTAAAAGATGGAAACCTGGTAGTAAACGGAAAAAAAATCCGCGTTACAGCCGAGAAAGATCCTGCTAACCTGAAGTGGTCTGATGTAGGTGCAGAGATTATTATTGAATCAACGGGTTTGTTTTTGACTCAGGCCGATGGACAAAAACACATTGCTGCCGGAGCCAAGAAAGTTGTTTTCTCAGCACCCGCAAAAGATGATACACCCACTTTTGTAATGGGGGTTAACCACAAGAAACTAACTGCGCAGCATACTATTGTTTCTAATGCATCTTGTACTACAAACTGTCTGGCTCCATTAGCAAAAGTATTGAACGATAAGTTTGGTATTGCTGAAGGTTTGATGAGCACAGTACATGCTGTTACTGCAACTCAAAAAACCGTTGATGGTCCTTCAGCAAAAGATTGGCGCGGTGGCCGTGGTGCATATCAGAATATTATCCCTTCTTCTACAGGTGCGGCTAAGGCGGTTGCCTTGGTAATTCCAGAGTTGAAAGGAAAGTTAACAGGTATGTCTTTCCGCGTTCCGGTTGCTGATGTTTCAGTTGTTGACTTAACTGTGCGTTTGGAGAAAGCGGCTTCTTACGATGAGATCAAGAAGGCTATGAAAGATGCTTCGGAAGGTGAGTTGAAAGGAATTTTAGGTTACACAGAAGATGATGTCGTATCGCAAGACTTTATTGGCGATGCACGTACTTCAATCTTTGATGCTAAAGCCGGTATTGCACTAAATGATAAGTTTGTAAAGGTGGTGTCCTGGTACGATAACGAGTGGGGATATTCTAACAAGATTATTGATCTTGTACAGGAGTTAGCGAAGTTATAATTGTACTTTTCATAAAGTATAAAGGGTTGATCGCAAGATCAACCCTTTTTTATTTCCAATACAAACTGGTTGATTCTAAAAATAAATTTAGCGAAAAGCGAGTATTACACTATCCTTTTAATTCCGATTCGAAAGCCATCAACCAAGATGGCTTATTTTTTTACTTCTGTCCAATCAAGAATACCGCAAAATGAGGTATTCGTCAGAGCATTGAAGTGTCAACATTTGACGAATTATTAAACTAACATCTAATCTATGAGTAAACTACTACGATTTTTGTGTACAGCAATGTTTGCAATGTGGTCGGTATTTGCTTTTGCGCAAAGTAAAATATCGGGTCGTGTTACATCTGCTGATGATGGTTCGGTATTACCAGGCGTTAATGTTTTGGTAAAAGGAACAACCAGTGGTGCAGTTACCGATACCGATGGCCGATATGAACTGCAGGTAGATAAGCCTGATGCCGTTCTTTTATTTTCGTTTATTGGTTTTGTTTCGGAAGAAATAGTTTTAGGCGGACGCACAACCCTTGACGTTTCGCTGAAGCAAGACATCACCCAACTCTCTGAGATTGTGATTACCGGGGTGGCAGAGGGAACATCCACCAAAAAATTAGGTTTTGCCATTGGTAAAATTGGTGAGAAACTTTTAGCAGAAGTACCGGCTGTGGATGCTGGTAATGCTTTGCGAGGAAAAATTTCAGGTGTTCAGATTATTCAACAATCGGGTACACAAGGTACTGCGGCTTCAATTCGTTTGCGTGGTGCTACTACTATTTCAAATGAAGTTAATCAAGAGCCGCTCATAATTATCGATGGTGTAATCACTCCGCCCGGAAGTAGTTCATTGGCCGATATTAACATGAATGATGTGGAGTCTATTGAAGTTGTGAAAGGTGCAGCAGGTGCAGCTTTATATGGTTCGCTGGCGGGTAATGGAGTTGTGCAGATTATAACCAAACGTGGGAGCAAGTTAAACAACGCTACAACTTTTACATTCAGATCGGAAGCTGGGATTTCACAAATGCAACGCTTCATGAAAATCAATCAAAGCCACAATTATCAATTAGATGGTAATGGGCAAATTGCATTGGATGGTTCAGGTAACCCATTAAACGATCCCAACACCATTATTGATAATCCGTGGCCGCTTCGGTATAATCACCAGAAAGAGTTATTTGAAAACCGCGGTTTTTATTCAAACTACTTTTCGATGGCTTCAAATTCGGGTAACACCAGTTATTTTACTTCCGTAGATCAACTTTCGCAAGGCGGTGTAATTGAAGGGCTTCGTGCATTTGAGCGGAGCAATATTCGTCTGAATGTAGATCATCGTGTAAACGAGAAGTTTAATGTTTCTATTAGTTCGCTTTATACTTCATCCCATGGTCCAGCTGTAGCTTCAGAAGGTGAGCAATCTGGTATTGTCTATGAAGTACTTCGCCTAAGCCCAACAGCCAACATCCGTGATGTAAACTTTGATGGCCAACCCTACATCACAACCAATATTGGGAAAGTATTTAACATTGGTCGTAACTCAAACAATCCTTTGTACAGAGCTTACAACGATAAGAATACGGTTGATCGAGATCGTATACTTGGAAATTTTGCCGCCCGGTACGACATCGCTTCCTGGTGGAAAGTAGATGGCCAGATTTCTTACGATCGGTCAACCCGTAAACGCAATCGGTTTCTTGATAAAAAATATCTGAACATTAATTCGAGCGAGGCAACACCTTATAGCAACAGTTCTATTTTTAAGGAGAATGTTCTTAACACAGCAAAGGTTTATTCTTTCACCAATACTTTCTCGAAAGCTTTCGGAAAATTAAGTACTGCACTTTCGCTTCGTTATCAGGCAGAAGACTATTTCTACGAAGAGCTTGAAGTTTCGTCTGTGTCTAATATAGTAGTGGATGGAATTGATCAAACGGAGAATATTCCAACAGATGCTATTCGTTCAACTTCGCTTACGGAGATATTCAGAGCTCAGAATTATTTCGCCAACCTGCGTTTAGATTATGATTCAAAATACATTGTAGAAGGGTTGATCAGAAGAGATGAGTCTTCCCTGTTTGGTGCAAACAATCGTAACCGAACTTTTTACCGTGTATCAGGTGCCTATCGGTTGTCACAAGATATTACGATTCCGGGTGTGCAGGAGTTTAAACTCAGGGCTTCGTATGGTACTTCCGGTCAACGTCCACCCTTCAACGCACAATATGAGCGCGTGCCATTGGTTAATGGTAGCTATGAGTTAGGTACCGGAACCAAAGGTAATCCAGATTTAAAACCTTCAACCATTAGCGAGTTTGAAACAGGTATAAATGTTGACTTTCTGAAACGCTTCTCTTTTGAATTTACCTATGCGCAAGCTACTGCCGATGATCAGATTCTTTTGGTGCCATTGTCGGCAACAACAGGTTATGCTAACCAATGGCAAAATGCAGGCTCGGTTGAATCCAAAACATTTGAATGGTCTCTAAACACCAAAATTGCTGACAAACAAAAATTAAAGTGGGATGTAGGTATCGTGGGAAGCACTACAAGAAGTATGGTAACAAAGCTTAACCGTTCTGAGTTTGGCTATGAAGGTGGTGGTGTTGGCAGTGCATCATTTTTCAGAATTAAAGAAGGAGAAAGAATTGGGGCAATCTATGGTGGTGTAATAGCTAGTAGTTTGTCTGAACTTACGGTTGGTGAAAATGGATTTGTAAATAACCTGGAGAGTGTTACTGATAGGCCATTGTCAGACTTTACTATCAACCGTGACGGATTTGTAATTCTTAATGGAACTGAATTTACTCCTGCGGAACGTCCATACAATCTTGTTGATGCCACAAGCCGCGCCCGTATTGAACGTAAAATAGGAGATAGTACCCCCGATTTTATTTTCGGTATTAACAATACGATCAGTTATAACAGACTTTCACTTTATGTTTTAGTTGATGCGCAAATTGGTGGTGATATAGCCAATGTGAATAAGCAAAATATGATGTTTAATGAAATTGCCACTGAGGTTGACCAGGCCGGTTATCCGGAAGGGCAACGCAAACATGGTGAATACTTTAGTATCCTTTCCAATTCAGGTGCTGCTCCTAATCAGTTCTTTATTGAAGATGGTACCTTTACCACTTTACGTGAAGTGTCTTTGAGTTACACCTTCTCTAAAGACGTACTTTCTAAACTTGGAAAAGTGGGTAGTGCATTTAAAGATGCACGGTTATCAGTAACAGGTCGCAACCTGTTAACATTTACGAATTATTCTGGTTGGACTCCCGAAGTGGCCGCTACAGGTGGAACAGATGGTGTAAACTTTAATCCGTTCAATTTCCGGGCCGATTACGGGGCAGTTCCTATTTTCAGAACCTATGCGGTATCACTTCAATTAAGATTTTAAAAGCCGATTATTATGAGATTCAAATCAATAAGTCTGATTGTAACAATCACACTACTTTTTTCAAGTTGTCTTGATCTGGACATTCCCAATCCGAATGATCCAACTACAGAGACCGTACTGTCCGATCCGGGTAATCTCACTTCAATAACAAGTGGAATTTTGAATGGAGTGTTCGGCCCATATTCGCCTTCATCCTTTTATGGCGTTAATTCCAGCCTGGAGTGGACGGCCGATCACACCACGATGACAAACAACGTGCTTTCATGGTGGTCGATTTTCAAAACGGAGCCGCGGCAACAATTAACCAATACCATTTCGTGGCCAAACAAAGCTTCTATGCTTGAGCCCTGGAATCAATGGAATGGTACGGTAGTAAATGCCAACACGGTAATCAGAACGCTGGAAGAAAATGAAGACCTGACTGATGAATTAACAGGATTGCTGGCAGCTAATTATTTTGCAAGAGGCATGGCCTTGGGTTATATCGGTAATGTGTTCGATAAAGGTTACATCGTGCCATTAAGTGGCGATCCAGCTTATGTGCCGGTATTAGTTCCCTACACTGATGTAGTTGAAGAAGCGTTGTCGAATCTTGAACGGGCTATTGAGTTATTTGAAGAGGTTCCGGATTTTGTTTTGCCCTCGCAACTATTGAGTAGTCTCGGATATACCGGTGAAGAAATGGCTGCACTTTGTCATACTTACTATGCGCATATTCTTGTTTCCTCGTCACGTAATGCAACACAAAATACGGCAACAGATTGGGCAAAAGTAAAAGAACATGCACAGGCTGGTATAGCGCGCGATTTTACCATTAACGCAGATGGCTCTAACATCACACATGCGTTTCAATATGGTTCAGGAATTTTCTGGTACTTCCGGGTTGATCATCGGGTAATGCGTCACTTTAATCCAAACTTACCAAAACGTTTTCCTGATAATGCAACCGCACCAACAAGTCCGTACACGGAAGCATTTTTAAAGGGGACGGGTTATACAGGCGATAAGCGATTGGATGCATACTTTTTATTTGAACCGGATCTATCTTTCTACAACCCCGCACGCGATGCCGGTAGGTTGCGCAGCCACTACCGCATTAAGCGCTATGATGCTTTGTACAATGCACAGGGTATAGGAGCATCGGTGTTCATGTACAAATATGCCAACCAACTGCTATTAGCTGAAGCAGAGGCAATGACGGATAATCTTACAGCGGCCATTGCTATTTTAAATGATCCTGCTAATCCAAGAAAAGCAGTTGGCGATATGCCATCGCTTGCCACTACGCTTACCAAACAAGAAGTCTTAGATTTGATTTTTGCAGAACGCGATATTGAATTGGGTCGTACTGATTTTGGTTTGCCATTCTTTGATATGCGTAGAAAGAATGCTTTGCAGCGGGGTACTTTACTTCATTTGCCGGTGCCAGCCGATGAATTGGTAACACAAGGTTTTCCGGTTTATACCTTTGGTGGAGTAGATTCAGCTGATGGTATAAACACAGCTGATGGAAGCAATTCCTGGCTCAACTAAACTTAATTTCTAAAACTAACATCTAAGAGAAGGGGAGATTTTTTCTCCTCTTCTCTGTTTTATTTTAATGGTATGATAAAAACTTTGATGTTTTTGATTTTGGTGAGTGGTTTTGCAAACGCACAGGCGCAGCCGCTTCTATTGGTTTTAAACAAAAGTGAAAATACGTTGCAGGTGATTGATCCTGAAACCATGAAAGAAATTAAACGGGTTGCCACCGGTGAGGGGCCTCATGAAATAGGTGTGGATACAGAAAGGCAAGTAGCCTATGTGGCAAACTACGGTCATCAACAACCCGGCAACTCACTTTCAATTTATTCGCTTGCTACATTTAAAGAAACGCGACTCGATCTGGGAGCGTTAAAACGCCCGCATGGACTGGTGTACAAGTCGGGGAAAATTTTTGGTACCACTGAATTTAGCCGGACTGTGTTTCGGTATGATGTGGTTTCCGGTAAGGTAGATTGGATTATGGGTACAGGCAAAAGTATTTCGCACATGCTGGCAATTTCCACCAACGGCAAAAGAGTTTTTACAACGGATATACTTTCTAACTCGGTTACCGTAATAGATGTAGATATGCCACCACTTCCTCAATATATTCAATCCGTTGCTGTAGATGCCAAGCCAGAAGCCATCGCTTTATCTAATGATGACAGCGAGTTGTGGGTAGGGCACAATGACTCTGGTGCTATTGCTGTGATCGACACAAAAACACTTACTATTCAACGTAAGTTGGAGGGATTCAAAGTTCCTATCCGTATTCATTTTACGCCAGATGGTTCTGCGGTTTTGGTTTCTGATCCGGGTGCATCTGAACTTGTCTTAATAGATGCAAAGACAAAATCCGTGAAGCATAAATTAGCTATGCCCGGAGTACCAGTAGGTATAACTATGGATAAAGCAGGTAAGTATGCGTACATCGCGCTTACACAGGCTA
>DPSB01000205.1 GCA_003537495.1 Cytophagales bacterium
TGAGTTTCTGAAGAACACTCTAATTTTAATCCATTGATGGAGTGCCAGCACAATTAAAATCAATGGAAATAAGAACCAGAATTCCTCATAGAGGCTTACAAACAAATACAATTCCCCCGACCAGGAAAAAATTCCGTAGAAAACGCCCAGCTTCGTGATAATATAAACGAAGTACCATTGTAGCCCGCTAAAGTTGTTCGTGATTGTATGCCGAACTTGTCCAGGCAAACGAAATTGAGTGGTAAACAATGAGTACGCTCCAAACGATAAACCCGTGAGGATGGCAAGCCCCGCATAAAAGAAGTTGTAGAAGTAAGTTTCAACGGGTGTTAGAACCATCATTTCTCCGTACTCATTTAGCGTTTGGTAACGTAACATCTCACGCCAAAAAAGAAAGAATAAGTAGAAGGTAATTGAGTATCCGATAACAATAAATGCAGTAGCCCAAATTCTATCTTTATTAAAAGAAATTTTTAGTTTAAGTTTTGAGAAGGCTCCCTTTTCAATCATGATTTATTAATACCCAAAATGGTCAGACAAGTAATCTGTATTGCGTAATTTAATATTATTTTCGCCTCCGCTTTATGGAACTGCGATTAACCACCGGCTACAAACAAATTCTTTTCATGGCCTTGCCAATCTCTTTGGCTATGCTAGTGCCGCAGATCAACTTTATAACCAACAACATTTTTCTGGGTATGCTGGGCGAGCAGGAGTTGGCCAGCGCAGGTATTACCGGTGTGTACTACCTTATCTTTGCAGTGATAGGTAATGGATTGAATAATGGATTGCAGGCATTGATAGCCCGCAGGGCTGGTCAAAACCTTCCAAAAGAAATCGGGCGATTATTTTACAATGGAGTTTGGGTTGCGTTAGCCATTGCCGCTCTAGGCATTGCTGCTACTTATTTGTTTGCGCCTATGGTGATGCGGGCGTTTATACACGATGCTGCCATTGCTGATCAGGTTATAAATTTTTTACTGATTCGTATCTGGGGGTTGCCCTTTCTTTACTTATATGTAATGCGGAATGCATTGTTGGTGGGTACTAACCAAACACGGTTTTTAGTTTGGGGAACATTAGCCGAAGCCTTGGTTAACATCGGGTTGGATTATGCTATGATCTTTGGTCATTATGGATTTCCGGCAATAGGTTTTAACGGAGCGGCATATGCATCTATTATTGCAGAAGCATCGGGATTAATTGTAATTTATGCGGTAATACATTTCAAAGGCATTCATAAGTCGTTTGCATTTTTTGAACAAACTAAAATTGATTTTTCTGTAATTAAAATTATTCTCACCATCTCTGCACCGCTTATTGCGCAGTTTGCTATTAGCATAATGAGTTGGGAGTATTTTTACATTCTGGTAGAACACCACGGTCCACGCGCATTGGCCATCAGCAATACCATGCGCAACATCTTTGGCTTGTTTGGGATATTTTGCTGGGCATTTGCAGCCACAACTAACACAATGGTGAGTAACATTATTGGACAAGGCCGAACAGAAGAAGTAATGCCGCTGATCAGAAGGGTTGTGCGAATGAGTTTGGGAATTTGCTTTTTCATCTTCATCATTTTGAACCTGATACCGGAATGGTTTTTATCTTTCTATAGCCAGGGCGATGAATTTATTGCAGAAGCAGTTCCGATTGTGCGCATTGTTTCCGTTGCCTTGCTGATGATGTCGTTCGGTACCATCTGGCTGAATGCCGTTACGGGTACGGGTAACTCGCGCGTAAACCTGATGATTGAATTGATTACGATTGTAATCTACGTAGTGTATGTGTATGTGGTGTTGGAATATCTGAACCTTTCTGTGGCGTGGGGCTGGGGCAGCGAATGGGTGTATTGGCTCAGTATGTTTTCGATGGCATTTTTTTATATGAAGTCGGGCAAGTGGAAAGGAAAGGAGATTTAAGAATTATCTCTTAGTTAATTGGTGATTGAATTAACTCTCCCGCCTTTATACTCCAATACGCATCAGCTTTTTGCGTTGGCCATTGGTTGAGATTAAATGCAGGCGTACCTTGTTCTGTTGCCTGGTAACTCCAAACGGATAATGCTTTGCCTTCATGATTCCATGTAAGAGGTTTGCTATTTATACATAGCTCTGGACTTTTCTTTGCGGATAAAAAGAAAGCCTTTCCCGACCCAAACACAATTGCATTTCCTTTTTCGTCAATACAAACAGCGGTGCGTTCATCTGCGGCAATTCCTTTTGGGTTTTTGATTTTAAAGTCCTGCATCATGCGGGCCATAAACGTTACATGCCTTCCTTGTCGGTTGCGTTGCGAATAATGCTGATCGGCAATGGTGTTTTTTAAGAATGGAATATTTATAAAGCTTTTTGAGATGCTCACCGCTTGCGTGTATGGGTTAGCAAGTGCATCGGCAGAAACTACCGTGTCGAATTGTGCATCGAAAATAAACTCACTTAGTACGGCACAGCCTGCACTCGTTCCGCCAATGGGTACTTTCTTTTCGTCTATTAAAAATTTAATTGCTTTTGATACTTCGGTGTCTTTCCAATACTTCACATAATTCCATTGATCGCCCCCGGCAATGAACAATGCTTCGGCATTTCTGATTTTCTCAGCCGTTTCTGGCAACATCGCTTTTTCGCGGGAATCAATCAGTAATGTTTCTACAGAATTTACCGGGTGAAGTTCAAACAGGTAATCATTATATCCTACAGAACCAGAAGCTCGGATAATCACCACATCGCCACCACCACTTCGCGTAAGCAACCATTTCATAGCGGCATCAACATCTTTACCACCACCGGCTAAAACAAATCCGCCTTGTGTTTTTGTAAGTGTATCGCTCGCATTACCCACACGCCCAATACTTACCCGAAGGGAATCTTGGGCTAAAGCAAAAGACGTGTATAACAACAAAACGAATACTAGTTTCAAAACTTAAGCCTTAAAGTATTCTTCTAATTGTGCCAGTAAATCTCCGCCCTCCATATCTTTTACCACGTTTCCTTTTTCAAGAATAACAATGCGACCACAAATTTCAGTTACGTGGTTCAAATCATGACTGGATATAAGATACGTAATAGCGCGGGTTTCTCTTTCTTGTTGCAAGAGTCGCTTTAAACGAATTTGCGA
The DNA here is from genome assembly GCA_003537495.1 of Cytophagales bacterium. Lineage (GTDB taxonomy): Bacteria > Bacteroidota > Bacteroidia > Cytophagales > Cyclobacteriaceae > ELB16-189. The sequence continues at coordinate 3,118 of DPSB01000205.1, forward strand.
AGTGGGATCAAGATTTTCAAAAGGCTCATCCAGAATTACCACTTGTGGATTACCCATAAAGGCTGCGGCAATGCCTACCTTTTTTAAATTGCCTTTCGATAGATCGCCAATATATTTTTTCTTGCCGGTAATCTCACCATTAAATAACTCTTCAAACTTTTGCAGAAACTGACTGAGGTCAGCATCGCTATAGCTATGTAGTTTACCAACGAATTTAAAATACTCATCGGGTGTGAGGTACGGAATCAAAAAACTTTCATCTAAGTACGAGCCTATATAATGTTTCCACTCATCATTGCCCTGCACACTCTTGCCTTCAATAGTTACAGTGCCTTCTGTGGGGCGAATCAAATCCAGAATCATGCGGAATAAAGTTGTTTTACCCGCACCATTATTACCCACCAGACCAAAACTTTCGCCTTTACGGATAGATAGTGTTGACACATTAACAACCGGCTCAGTGCCGTAGGTTTTCGATAGGGAAGAAATTGAAATCATAGGTATTAATCTTTTCTAAAGCCGGCAGCAATGGCATACCTGCGTTCTTGTAATCGTTTTGTTGTAAGTGATAATAATTTGGTTCGGAATACTAACCCGATAATACCAACCACGCCAACAGCAATTATGCCCCAGTTGGCGTAGCCGGCAATACTAAACGGTAAATAGAATAAATAAGGCGAAAGCAAAACCGGGATACCCATTATCCATTGGGCGGCACCCACACCCTGATGGTTCATCATACTGCTTTTGGTAAGATCAATTTTTTTAGGATTCCACATGGCCAGGTTCATAATCACAAACACATTGATGCCGATGTTAAACAAAGCAGCAGCAAGATGCGTAAGCAAAATTTTCCATCCGAAATAGACATACGGAATACTAAGCACAAAACAGATTACGGTAATGCCACACAACAACCAGTATTTGGACTCCACAACTTGCGCAAGCGAAACCGGTCGGGTTAACGTAAAATCAAAGTGATTACTTTGCCAGCTAAACAGAAACTGCCCGTAGTTAATCATGAAAATGCCGGTAATAAAAATGGCCACGAATAAAAGAAAGCCCGGCAAACTTTCGGTGTAGGTTTTGTTAGTGTAGAAGATAAGTCCATAAAATAAAAAGAACGCACTTAACATAAGCAGACTGCGGGTACGCTTGTTGCGCAAGATTAATTTTACTTCAAGATTAGCCCACTCACCCAGCATGCCGAAGTTTTGCAGAAAGGCTAGGTTTTGCGAGGCGCTGTCTTTGGAATTTTTATTCGGAGTAAGCTCTTCCGAATACATGTTCCGCAAAAAGTAAGTA
>DPSB01000480.1 GCA_003537495.1 Cytophagales bacterium
CCCGATACAGCATTTAACATTAACGACCTTCCGGCCGACACGCTTAAAAACAAAATCATCAAACTACTTCCACCAAAGGTTATAAAAACAGGGGCGCCCATGTATGCACAGGGCCTCCCGCGTGGTTTCCTCGATGCAAGTTCAATCGGTTTGCCTGGTACCGCCCGCGATTTTCTAAAAGATCCATCGGGCGCTTTGTGGATTGGTACCAGCAAAGGACTGTGCCGATATGATGGCGGCTTTCTTGAAATCTTTGGATTAGAGCAAGGGCTTCCCTTCATTGACATTATCTCCCTCTTCCGCGATAGCAAAAGCAGAATCTGGATAGGTACTCAAACAGGTGATAATTATGTGATAGATGAGAAAGCAGGAACTATTGAACTGCTGGAAGATCTATTCCCCGCTAACCAGGGTTCAACGTATAAAATCATTCAAGACGATGAAGGCCGCATCTGGATTCCGGTGTTTGGTAATGGGGTTCTGATCTACGAGCCTGAAACCCGTGTCGTTAGGCAGTTGAATCATACCAACGGACTACCTGGATTCAGAAATGTGGGTATTATGAAAGATGCGGACGGACTGATCTGGATTGCTTCCTTTAATGGTATTGGCATTGTTGATTTGAAAACCAACCGTGTGAAGACACTCGATACGCGGAGTGGTTTATCAACCAATGGCACGATTGATATTTTTCAGGCCAGTACCGGTGAGATCTGGATTGGAAATTTTTTGGGAGCAACCATAGTTGATCGTAAGAATAGTAAACTTCGTTTTCTGGAAAAGGAACAACAACTGTTTGTTGCTGGTAGTAAAGAGGATGTTGCCGGTATTTCGGAAGATCCCTCGGGTAAAATGTGGATGGCCGTAAATGATGGCTTTGTCTATTCGCTTGATCTGAAGAAAAACCTTTTTGAAAGATTTCATGTGAACCCTGGTGTTCTCATTTATCGTACCCTCACAGATAATGAAGGCCAAGTGTGGGTAGGATCGGATAAGGGCATTACACCCGTATTCAACTCCAGACTGGGTCGCCCCGGCAACTTTACGGATGCCGATGGCTTGGGCAATACATCCATCTGGTCAACACTGGAGGCAGATGACGGAAAAATCTGGATTGGGACTGTGAGTGGAATAGAGGTGTATGATCCGACCGAGGAAACAATACAACGCATTACAACAGCTGCAGGTCTTGTTCATAATTCCGCTACAGCTTTGATTGAAGACAGCAGCGGAAGAATCTGGGTTGGAAACAATGGCAATGGTCTTCATATTATTGATTTGAAAAAGCAAACCCTTGCACAAATCACCACCACGCATGGATTGCCCGATACGGAAACCTCTACTTTCTTTGAAGACAAAAATGGTGACATGTGGGTTAGTTCATCCACAGGCTTGTCAGTAATCAATCCCGAGAAAGGTTTGGTAAAACAAATTTCAAATCTGGATGCATGGTCAGGAGCCTTCTACTTCCATATGTATGCAGATAGTAAAAATCAACTCTGGGTACTTAGTACTTCGGGCGTTTTGATGATTGATGCGCAACGCAGCACCCTGAAATTTTTGAATACTACCAATGGCTTGAGTAGCGAGTCGGGAAATTCACTATTGGAAGATTCACATGGCAATATATGGATAGGTGGTTATTCAGGAATTGATATTGTTAATCCAACCAATGATTCGATTACGACTATTACAACAAGCGAAGGTCTTGCCGATAACGGTGTGTACACCCTAAATGAGCGCAACGGAAAAATTTATGCCGGTACCACCAATGGGTTATCAATCATTACGCCACAGGTGGATGAGAAAAATAAATTCACCATTAAGACCACCAATCTGGGAAGGGCGCAGGGATTAGGCGCGCTTGACTTCGCTCAGAACAGTTCGATGTTTACCAAGAGTGGTCAGTACTGGGCAGGTGTAGAAACATTAGTCTTGCTGGTAATCGATTCTGTGCAGCTTGATACAGCTCGCAGCACGCCACAAGTGGCAGCCGTTAATTTCTTTGATCAGCGCCATGATTTCCGTAACCGAGCATCGCTTCCTGCTGATGATTATCTTATTCAAAACAACATCCAATGGGATTCGGTAGAGACCACATTCTACATGCCCTACAACCTGGTAGTACCTTACAATCAAAATTATGTAAGCTTCAACTACTCGGCCATGCAGTTAAGTTATCCGGATAAGCTTCGGTATCGGTATATGCTGGAAGGCATTGATAAAAACTGGAGTGCGATTACCGATAAAACGCTGAGTGAAAATTACCGCGATCTTCCACCTGGAAAGTTTACATTTAAAGTAGCCAGTCGCGGAATAAATGGACTCTGGAGCAAACCAGCAGAATTTAGTTTTGTAATCACCGCACCATGGTGGGCAACCTGGTGGGCTTATGCAATCTATGTTTTGGCTTTTTTCGGAATCATGACCTCAGTTGTTCGGTTCAGATCGCGCGCGTTACAACGGCAAAATCAAATCCTGGAAGAGAAAGTGGTTAGCCGCACCAATCAGCTACAAAAATCATTAAACGATTTACAGGAAACACAGAAGCAATTGATTCAATCCGAAAAGATGGCCAGTCTGGGCGAACTTACCGCAGGCATTGCCCATGAGATTCAAAACCCTTTAAACTTTGTAAACAACTTTGCAGAGATTAATAAAGAATTGATAGACGAGTTAAAGCAAGAAGTAGAAGCCGGAAACCTTAACGAGGTTAAAACAATAGCTACTACATTAGCCGAAAACGAATCGAAGATTATGTTTCATGGCAAACGGGCCGATGGTATTGTGAAGAGCATGTTGCAACATTCGCGGAGCAGCAGCAATAAGAAAGAACCTACTAACCTAAACACCCTGGCCGATGAATACTTGCGATTAGCCTATCATGGTTTACGCGCCAAAGACAAGTCGTTTAACGCGACTATGAAAACGGAATTTGATGAAACGCTAGATAAAGTAAATGTTGCGCCGCAAGCCATTGGTCGT
>DPSB01000558.1 GCA_003537495.1 Cytophagales bacterium
GAGTTATCGTGCAACGAATTCCACGAACCCAGATCGGACCATGCAAAATTACTCAGCCACACGTACACGTTATCGGCTTTCTCCATTATGCCGTAATCAATCGAAATACTTTTGGTTTGCGCGTAGGCCGCTTGTAAAGCTTCTTTTTCGCCTGGCAAATCAAACTGGCTCGCAGCTTCATCGAACACTTCAGCCATTTCTGGTAAATGTTTTTGAAACGCCTGCAGGATTGCCTTCACTCCCCACACAAAAATTCCGGCATTCCATAAAAAGTCACCGCTTTGCAAAAACGTATTGGCCAGAGCTAATTCTGGTTTCTCGGTAAAGGTTTTTACTTTCTTTAAGGCGTGCTTACCATCTAAGTATTGAATGTAGCCATAACCCGTTTCGGGGCGGGTTGGTTTTATACCCAGGGTGATTAGTTTATCCTGATCTTTTGCTTTTTCCTGACACTTTAAAATTGTTTGCTGAAAGTCGGCCTCGTTCAGAATCAAATGATCGGACGGGCTAACCACTATTACAGCATCGGGGTTGAGTTTGTATATCTTATGACTGGCAAATGCAATACACGGAGCCGTATTTTTACGCATAGATTCCGTTAGCACCTGGTGTGCCGCCAAATTGGGCAACTGTTGGCGGGTAATGGCTTCGTGCTCCTCGTTAGTAACCACATAAATATTTTCGGGCGGGCATATCGGCAAAAAGCGGTCGTAACTGGCCTGCAATAATGTTTTACCTATTCCCAAAACATCTAAAAATTGCTTGGGTCTGCTGTTGCGGCTATAAGGCCAGAACCGGGTACCTACACCCCCAGCCATTAGCACTACATAAAGATTTTTATCCATGATCCCGTTGGGATGTCCTTTTGGTTATACAATTCCTTTCTTTCAGCAAATCGTGCAACTTCCCGCTTCACTGATTTTTAAGCCTACAATAATACTCTCTTTTAACAGTTCCTTTCAAGCTAGCTAAAGTTAAAATGCTTTTCCGGTGCAAGGTTATTTTCTAGATCAAGCTTCAAAAATTATTACACAGATGGAGCGGAATTTCAACTTCATATTCTAGACAGAAACTGCCACCTTTTTAGCCTCAAAAATACATCTGCCAATGCCCGTTAGGATAATCCTGACCTTATTCACAACCCTTTTCCCATTAAACACCTCGAAATCGTTGTCGATAAAATTAGTTAGGTTTTCCACCACTTTGGTCTCATTTATTCGTTCAGCCTTAGCGATTTGTTTGAGATTTTTTGTTACATTCAATGCTGAGATTATTCAGCAGAAACTCAAACGAAAACACAAAGATAAGTAATTCAAAATTTTATAGGTGATAACCATGGTAGTGGCAGAAGAGAAAGATGAATTGAAGGCAAAACTCAAGGAAATATTCGGTTACGGAAATTTCAGGGGGAATCAGGAAGTTGTAATTAAGAACATACTTGGCGGAAGGAATACTTTTGTGATCATGCCTACGGGCGCAGGTAAGTCGCTGTGCTACCAACTGCCGGCCATGGTTAAAGACGGACTGGCCATTGTGATCTCTCCGCTCATTGCTTTAATGAAAAACCAGGTTGATCAGTTAAACGCTTATGGCATTAATGCACGCTTCTTAAACTCCACCCTTAGCAAAGGCGAAATTACCAGACTGAAGAAAGATTGCGTAAGTGGTCTCGTAAAACTTTTGTATGTAGCTCCCGAATCGCTCAACAAAGAAGAGAACATTGAGTTTTTGCAAAAAGTAAAAGTATCGTTTGTTGCCATTGATGAAGCACATTGTATTTCGGAATGGGGTCATGACTTCAGGCCGGAGTATCGGAAAATAAAAACCATGATTGCCCAACTGGGTGATATGAATGTAATTGCACTAACCGCAACGGCTACTCCTAAAGTGCAGTTGGATATTCAGAAAAACCTGCAAATGGAAGAAGCCGATGTTTTCGTTTCTTCCTTCAATCGTAAAAATTTATTCTACGAAGTACGTCCTAAAAAAGAAACCAAGAAGCAACTCATTCGCTTTTTAAAAGAACACAAAGGCAAGTCGGGCATTATCTATTGCCTCAGTCGCAAAAAAGTAGAAGAGATTGCACAGCTTATTAATGTAAACGGTTTTAAAGCCGCACCATACCATGCCGGGTTAGATCCTGACGTACGCATGAAAAATCAGGATGACTTCTTAAATGAAGAAGTTGATATTATTGTTGCCACCATTGCCTTCGGGATGGGAATTGATAAACCAGACGTACGGTTTGTGGTTCACTACGATGTACCTAAATCATTAGAAGGTTATTATCAGGAAACCGGTCGTGGTGGGCGCGATGGTTTGGAAGGACATTGCCTGATGTTCTACAGCCACAACGATTTGAACAAACTCGAAAAGTTTAATAAAGATAAAGCCGTGCAAGAGCGCGAGAACGCACGTGTGCTGTTGCAGGAGATGGAGTTTTATGCCGAAAGTCCCGTGTGCAGACGCAAACAACTACTGCATTACTTTGGTGAAGAATACAAAGAAAATAATTGCGGTATGTGTGATAACTGTACCAATCCGCGCGAGCGTTTTGATGGTACAGAATATGTAACGATAGCACTGGAAGCTGCTAAGCAAACCAACGAGCGCTTTACTCTGGCGCACCTGGTAAATGTAATTCGTGGAACAGAAGATGAGTATGTGAAGAGCTACGGCCATTTTAGTTTGGCTGTTTATGGAAAGGGCGATCAGCAAGATGCAGAATTCTGGAAATCGGTTATCCGCCAGGCTTTAATCTATCAATACTTGGAAAAAGATATTGAAAATATTGGTGTACTGAAGATTACCAGCAAGGGTCGCGCATTCTTAAAAAAACCACACCCTGTAGAACTTGCGCGTGATCATGACTTTACTACGGTTGGTGATGAAGAAGAATCGCCAGACAGAGTTCCGGCAAACAGCAAATCGTATGACGAGAAGTTGTTTGAAATGCTGAAGGTGCTCCGCAAAAAAGTTGCGAAAGACAAAGATCTCCCGCCTTATGTAATCTTCCAGGATCCATCATTGGAAGAAATGGCTACCACCTACCCTACTACCAAAGAAGAATTGGCTTCGGTAAACGGTGTAGGTATGGGTAAGGTAAATAAGTTCGGAAAAGAGTTTCTGGATCTGATACAGACCTACGTAGAAGAGGAAGCCGGCCAATGCATTGCACAGTTCAGTCTTGCCGACCCCGGTCGGGCCGAGCAAGAGGAACGAGCCGTACGGC
>DPSB01000557.1 GCA_003537495.1 Cytophagales bacterium
AAACCCAACCCTTTCAATAAACACTTAATCCATTTCACTTATGATTGAAACTCTATCTGACTCTACCGTACTCGATCCTGGCACTGCTGCGGCTCTGGCCGACTCGCTACAGGCCCTCTCTGCGCGAATTACCGCAGCAGAAAACACTTCGGCCTTTACTACCAACAACGTGTGGATGTTGCTGGCAACTTTTCTGGTCTTTATAATGTCGTTGGGTTTCTCGGCTGTTGAAGCAGGGTTTACTCAAGCAAAAAACACCGTAAACATCTTGTTTAAAAATACAGTAGATACTGCAATAGGTATCGTGGTGTTTGCACTGTTTGGATTCGCGCTTATGTATCCGGGCACATTTAATGGTTGGCTTGGCTTTGCCGGATTTGGACTTAGCACAGCAGCAGACTATGATCCTATTACCTATGCAAGCGGCCATTACACCTATTGGACCGACTTCCTTTTTCAAGCTGTGTTTTGTGCTACTGCCGGTACTATTGTATCGGGTGCAGTAGCCGAGCGTATTAAAATCAGCGCCTACTTCATCTTTACATTATTCCTTACGGGATTAATCTACCCTATTTTAGGAAGCTGGAAGTGGGGTGGTGGTTGGCTGAATGACTATGGCTTCTACGATTTTGCCGGATCAACCATTGTACACTCTGTAGGTGGTTGGGCAGCTCTTGCCGGAGTTATTATTCTGGGCCCGCGTCTTGGCAAGTATGATGAAAACGGCAAAGCAAAAACTTTTTCCAACTCTTCTGTTCCATTGGCTGTAATAGGAGTTTTCCTTCTCTGGTTCGGATGGTTCGGCTTCAATGGCGGATCTGTTTTGTCTGCCGACCCTGAGACAATCTCTTTAGTATGCGTTACCACAGCACTTGCTGCTTGCACGGGGGCCATAGGTGGTTTCTTTGCGGGACTTCTTTCATTCAAGCGCCTTGATTTAGGTATGGTACTCAATGGAATTCTAGCCGGTCTTGTGGGGATCACAGCTGGTGCCGATCAAATGTCACCAAACGAAGCCTTGCTTATCGGATTAATTTGCGGACTTGTAGTAGTCTTTGCAGTCATATTTTTCGACAAGCTAAAAATTGACGATCCGGTGGGAGCGATTTCGGTTCATCTGGTATGCGGTATCATCGGAACCTTAGCTGTTGGAGTACTTGGTAAAATGGCAGGCTTTGATCAATTCATCAAACAACTTGTTGGTGTAGGTGCTTATGGTGCTGGTGCGTTTGCCGGCTCATTGCTTGTGTTCTTCATTCTCAACAAAGTAATGAAAGGTGGTATCCGGGTATCGGCTCAGCACGAGAAAGAAGGACTCGATAGTCATGAGCATGGTATGCGTGGTTACACCATTACCTACGAAGAGTAATTAAAAAAATTGCCATGCACGTTGCGCCAGTCGGGCCTTCGTGTATGGCAAAAAAACACCAGGAAGTCTCAGCTGATAATTGCAGTCATCCACTGAGAATCTCCCTGGCCATTGTTAAAAATAACAACCCTCAAAATTATGAAAAACATTAAAAATGTATTGTCACTATTGATAGTAATTACATTGTCGGTAAACGCATTTGCACAAGAAACACCGGTGTATGCATCGGCCAACACAAACGATAAAGAGAAGAAGAAAAAAGAAGAGCAGAAAAGTGAAGAAGTGAAAACAACCGAACAAAAAGAAGAGGAAGAAGAACCAACCTTTACATTATCCGGATCTATTGATGTGTATGCACGCACGGCATTGGGTTCAACCAATGGTGGTGGTGGTTATGCGCCTGTTTCTGCGTTCGCAAACTTAAAAGGATTCTCATTGGGTATGGCCAATCTGATTGCTTCTTATAATGGAGAAAAATCTGGCTTTGTTGCAGATTTGGTTTTTGGGCCAAGAGGTTCTGATGCGGTATTTAATTCCGGAGTTTTCTCATATACCAACTCAGCATTTGGAAGTAGCGGTCAGATCGTAAATCAATTGTATGCATACTTTAAACTGGGTGATGCAGTTACTATCAACTTAGGTCAGTTCAATACATTTTTAGGTTACGAAGTAATTTCCCCTGCCGTAAATTTTCATTATTCAACTTCGTATATGTTCTCTTACGGCCCGTTTAGTCATACCGGTGTGCGGGCCGATTTTGATTTGGGAAATGGATTGGGTTTAAAACTAGCAGTAATGAATCCAACTGATGTGCTTCAGTTTAACCCGGTAAACACGTATACCATTGGTGGCCAGATTGGCAAAACATCTGATGCGGGTGGTATCTGGTTAAATGTGCTCTATGGCGATCAGGATGGAACTTTGGATGAAGATGGCCCTTTTCTGGATGATGACGGAAATTTACTTTCATCAGGAGGTAGCCTGTTTCAGGTTGATCTTACTACAGGCTATAACCTTAGCGATAAATTTTATCTGGGTTTAAATACATCGATGCAAAGCGTGGCAACAGGTGAAGCATTTACAGGTCCAGGTACAATCGCTGACGTAGATGGTGATGCAACTTCCTTCTTTGGTGTAGCGATTTATCCCAAAGTTACCCTATCAGAAACTTTCTCATTGGGTGCACGTGCCGAGTATTTCTCTACAGCTAAAGGTCATCTCAGCGATTACTTCGCACAAGATGCAGAAGGCAAAGGAAGCATTACAGCATTTACTGTATCGGGTAATTATAAAATTGGTGGACTAACGCTTATTCCTGAAGTACGATTCGATTCAGCTTCCGAAAATTCATTCTTCACGAAAAGTGGCGATGCTTCAAAGTCTATAACCTCGCTGCTGCTGGCAGCTGTCTATAAATTTTAATCATTAACAAAACAGAACTACCTATGTCAAAATCCAAACTTGAGTACATCTGGCTGGATGGCTACACACCCACCCAAAGCCTGCGCAGTAAAACTAAAATTGTAAAAAACTTTAAAGGCACATTAGAAGATTGCCCTATGTGGTCGTTCGATGGAAGTTCTACCGAACAGGCACCGGGTGGTTCTAGCGATTGTATTCTTGAACCAGTAGCTATCTTCCCCGATCCCGCAAGGAAGGATGGCTTTCTGGTAATGTGCGAAGTATTAAGTCCCGATGGAACCCCACATCCAACAAACGGCCGCGCTACAATTGAAGATGACGACCGCGACTTCTGGTTTGGTTTTGAACAGGAGTACTTCCTGTGGGACCCGGGCACTAATAAACCCCTCGGATTTCCTGAGAATGGATACCCTGCACCACAAGGGCCGTATTATTGTTCAGTAGGTGCCAAGAATGCATTCGGGCGTTCAATCATTGAAGAACATCTTGATTATTGTTTGGAGGCCGGCATTAACGTAGAGGGTATCAATGCCGAAGTTGCACCGGGCCAGTGGGAGTTTCAGGTGTTTGCAAAAGGTGCTAAAGAAGCAGGCGACCAGGTATGGGTAGCTCGTTATTTATTGGAGCGCACAGCCGAAAAGTATGGTATAGCTATTAACTGGCATTGCAAACCATTAGGTGCCACCGACTGGAACGGATCGGGCATGCATGCCAACTTCTCTAACTCGCTGTTGCGCGAAGCCGGATCGAAAGATGTTTATGATATGGTGTGCAACGCATTTGCGCCTTATGTAAAAGAACACATTGCTGTGTACGGTGCCGATAACCACCTACGCTTAACCGGTAAACACGAAACACAAAGCATCGATAAATTTTCTTATGGTATTTCCGATAGGGGCGCCTCTATCCGCATTCCGATTGCCACCGTGGAGAACGGTTGGAAAGGATGGCTGGAAGATCGCAGACCCAACTCGGCAG
>DPSB01000367.1 GCA_003537495.1 Cytophagales bacterium
CCTTAAGAAAATTATTCAAACTACAGATCAGGCTTTCTTTAAATGGGCGATTGATAAAATTGTTCGTTGGAGAAATACCAATAAACCTATGAAATACTATAAAAATTCATGGGGATGTAGATAGGATTTTGCCAGCAAAACAGGCCGATTATATTATCAATGGAGGCGGACATTTTATGATTGTTAACAAAGCTTCTGAAATTTCAGAGATTTTGAATAAAATCCCTTCCTAACCTTCTCACATCATTATGTGATACCCTCGCGCTCTATATTTGGTGAGATTTGGTTTATGAAAATCCTAACCACCCTCGCCCTTTTGTTGTTTGCCACACTTTCGTTTGCACAGCAAGACCCCATTTATTCGCAATACTTGTTTAACCCGCTGCTGGTTAATCCTGCTTATGCCGGGCTTAACAATCGTTTTAATGGCTCTATAGGGTATCGCACCCAATGGATGGGATTGGAAGGTCAGCCGCAAACGATTAATGCCAGCTTGCATTCTTCGCTGGTACAAAATAAAGTTGGCCTGGGCTTGTTGGTTATGAACGATCGCATCGGCAACCTGAATACTACCGAAATCAATACCACCTTTGCGTACAAACTGCAGTTGGAAAACAAAACGATTAGTTTTGGTATGCAGGCCGGGGTTCAAAACTTCAATAGTTCCATGAATGGTGTTAATCCGTTCGATCCTTCAGATGATTTATTTTTAGATGGCGAACGCGGCACCCGTATTAACCTCGGTGCAGGGCTGGCGTTAAAAAGTGATAATTATTTTATTGGATTATCGGTACCCCGCTTGTTACCTACTACGTTCAAAAGTGGCGATCAGGAATTTGATCTCTACAATCAACACCTTTACCTGATGGGTGCTTATGTACATTATTTGAATGAACATATTCAGGTAAAACCAACCGTGTTGCTGCGCGGAGTAAAAGGTGCACCCGCTTCTGTAGATGTGGCCCTCAACTTTAATTTTAATGCCATCCACACAGCCGGAATATTTACGCGTAACTTTAATACATACGGTATCATGTTGCAAACTTTATTGAAAGAACAATACCGGTTTGGTTATGTATTTGAAATGCCAACCGGAAAATCGGTGGGCACACAGTTTACCACACACGAAATTATGTTGGGGATTCAGCTATCAGCATTCGATTTTCATGAACGCTCGTTGAGTAATTTTTAAACTATGAAACAATTTGTTCTAGGCATATTTTTGCTATTTCCAATTGTGTTGCAAGCTCAAATCACCAGCACATTTGATGTAGATGCCGAAGGGTGGACCGCTGCGCACACCGGTGGTACTGCCGCAACCTTTAATCATCAGGTTACAGGTGGTAATCCAAATGGGTTTGTTTCGGTGGCACCACCTACAGCAGGCGGGTCTGTAAACACTAGCTTTAGCTGGTACTGGAATGCACCCAACACTTTTTTTGGCAATTATGATTTTTCGTATGGCTCAAATTTAAAACTCGATTTGCAACAATCTGTTGCCGGTACCGATAACACACAAAGTGACATTATTATTTACAGTGGCAGCAACACGCTTCATTTCAATTTCGCTACCAAGCCCGCAGTAAGCCCGACATGGACAAGCTATACTGTTGCGTTGGATGAAACAGCTGGTTGGCGTTGGGGATCAGTTGGTGGTGCGTTAGCCTTGAAAGCTCAAATAAAAATTGTACTGGCTAATATTACCGGTATTCGCATTCGTTGCAAGTACAGCAATACGACAGGCTATACAAGTGGCCTTGATAATGTTACAATCGAAAAAAGAACCCTTGAATCAAGCCCCGTCATTAGTTCATTCTCTCCAGCTTCTGCTTTGCCTGGTGAAACCGTAACGATAACCGGAAACAACTTCGGCTCAACAGTAAATAATAACATAGTATATTTTGGTTTGGTAAGAGCTTCGGTTATTTCTGGTAACTCCACACAACTTACTGTTCAAGTTCCATCCGCAGCTACACTTGCTCCTATTTCAGTTATCAATACTACTACCAATCTGGTTGCCGTTTCAACGTCCGACTTTCAACCGTTAATTTTTTCCGATCCTGATTTTATTGGGCATCTGTTACCAGGTTCATTCAGCAACAATGTAATTGTTCCGTATGGCGATTTTAATGATAACGGGTTAGCCGGTGGTGCCATGGGCGATATTGATGGCGATGGCTGGCTGGATCTTGTGGCCTTCGAAGACCCAGGTGAGTTTGCCATTTTTCTGAATCAGCGCCAATCTGGAAATCTATCTGCATCATCGTTCGCACCCAAGGTTCAGATTCCTTCGGGTGAACTGGGACAAGGTAACTCGAGTGGCACCATTCTTCACGACTTCGATAATGATGGTAAAATTGATATTGCCACTTACTTCCGAGGGGCTAGTCCATCCCTAACCGGAGGCTTTACCATAAGCAGAAATATTAGCACACCGGGAACTGTTTCATTCGAACCAGCCGAGCAATTTTATAATGTGGGTATCTTTTGCTCCGGATTTGATGTGGCAGATTTAGATGGTGATGGTCGGTTGGATTTCTTACTCAACTCCAGCGGATTATATTTTGCTCAAAACATCAGCACGCCTGGTAACATCGAGTTTGCTACACTTCGCTTTTTAAATGCATCGGGTGGAGCCGTTTCCACAAAAGATTTAGATGGAGATGGTAAACCCGAAGTTATGGTAGTAGGTTCCGGTAGTTTTAATCTGTTGGAGAATATCTCCACAGTAGGCAATATTCAATTTGCGGCACCCGTAAATTTTCCGGGCAGTGCAGTAAGTGGAATTACACTCGCAGATTTAGATAGCGATACCAAACCCGATATCCTATACTATCGTATCAATGGTTTTAATGATTATGACCTGATAATTAAAAAAAATATTCATACAACAGGTGCTCTATCCGCTGCCTCTTTTGATGCTGACATTATTGTATCGAAGGTTGGAAGGGCATACTCTCAACGCGTGGCTGATCTGAATGGCGATGGTAAACCTGACATTCTTATTGCATTAAATAGCGGCAGTACAGGCTATGGCTTTGGAGTATTTGAAAGTAAAGTTGAGCCAGGCATATTGAATACTTCTTCTTTCTTTCCATTGATTGAATATGAAGAAACATCGAACGGGGTTTTAGCCATACCACTAATTGGTGATTTGAATGGCGATCTGCTTCCCGATGTAGTGGGTTTTGCCAGTAGCGATGGTGGCGAACATGGATTGATTCTCTACACCAATCAAACCATTGCAGCTCCCAACATTTCTGTCAATACGGTTTCGCCATTGGCAGCACCTGTGGGTAGTACCGTTACGATAACGGGAAATAAATTTTCTTCCGACATTACCAGGAACACGGTTTGGTTTGGTGCAGTAAAAGCACAAGTTCTTACTGCAAGCAAAAACGAAATCACAGTGACTGTTCCGCCCGGTGCCAGCTATGAGCGCGTAAGCGTTACGCGCGATAATAGAACTTCGCGGTATCACTTACCTTTCTCAACCACGTTTTCATCGGGCGTAACTTTCGATGGCACTTCTTTTGGCACACCGGTAACCTTTCCTGTCACCGGTGCTGATTATGATGTAGAAGCTGCCGACTTAAATGGTGATGGTAAACCTGAACTTGTTGCCGAATCGCGCGTGGTAACCGGGATAATCCGAAACTATGCGTGGTCGTTTGAAAATGTCCACACCACTGGTGCTATTTCAACCAGTTCATTTATTATCAGTGATACTACGAATGAGTCAGCCATCAATCTACGATTGGTCGATTTGGATGAAGATGGTAGACAAGATATTGTTTCTCAAACTGCGATGTTTCGAAATTCAACTCTAACGAATGAAATCGAATTTGATAATAATGTAAATGGGGTAACAGGACTCAATCAAAATTGGGCCGACTTTGACTTAGATGGCAAAACCGATGTGATTACAACCGATGGCGGAACCAGTTTATTGCTCTGGAGAAACAGAACCAAACCCGGACCATTTCGCACAGGTGCATTTTCTACTTTTAGTGCTGCGATTGGATTAAGTAAACCCTCGGCAAATGGCGGTACAGCGGTAGGCGATTTTGACAATGATGGTTTTGTTGACATTGCAAGTGCAAACCCGAATACGGATAACATGCGTGTATGGCGCAATACGGGTGGCTTTCCGTTAAGCACATCGCAATTTACGTTGGTTGGCGATTTAGCTACTGGCGATAATCCGGGCCGTATGTACACAGGCGATTTTGATCGGGATGGAAAACTTGACCTACTCGTGTATCATGGAGCTGGAACCAATAATACGATGCTGACCATTTTCCACAACACCAGTACAGTTGGTAACATAACCTTTACTCGCATTGACCTAATAAACCCAAGCGCAACCACAGTTGCCACCGTTGCCGATTTAGATGGTGATGGTAAACCCGAAATCATTACCACCAGCGAAACCGGTAATCGCTTTTCGATTTTTAAAAACATTCATACCAGCGGAGCATTAACAGCTGCTTCATTTGCAGCACCTTTTAATACAACGGTTACTGCGCCCCGTGGTATTACTACGGGCGATTTAAATTTAGACGGCAAACCTGAAATTATTCTTACGCGTGCTGCGGGCCTGCTCGTGGTGTATGAAAATCTCGTGCCTACCATTGCTATCACTATTTCCCAACAACCAGCTTCACCCTACTATGCTTGCGAAGATGGAACAGCCACGTTTACCACCGCTGCTTCCGGCACTACCAATATCACGTATCAGTGGCAAAAGTTTGATGGTAGTGTATTTGTTGATCTGGCGAATAGTACAACCTTTAGTGGCGTTACTTCTCCTACCCTTACCATCAATAATGTATCTTCATCCGAATCGGGCGAGTACCAATGTGTCATCTCGGGCGACTTTGCTGCGCCTGTTACAACCGATGCAGCCGATCTTGTGTTTAACAGTTTGCCCTCACCACCCGATGTAGTGAATGGTGTTAGTTGCGGACCGGGTGTGGTATTGCTCACCGCTTCGGGTGGAAGTCCGGGTGATTATCGTTGGTACTCCGGTTCACCACTCACGCTCATTGCTGGCGAACAAAATGAAACACTTATTACGCCTTCGTTAACCGCCAATACAACTTATCATGTTTCGTTAACAGATACATTTTGCGAAAGTGTGCCGGTGCAGATAACCGCTATCATCAGCACTCCTCCGGCAAAACCAGTTATTACGGCAAGTGTAACCCCAGTGGGTGGCGAAATCACTGCCTGTGAATCTACAGTACTTACACTTTCGGCTCCGGCTGGTTTTAGTAGCTATCAGTGGTTCGATACATCGGGTTATCCGTTTGGTTCTACTCAAACTGTAACGATTATCGATAGCGACATCTATTCGGTGTTAGTGGTAAATGCCGATGGTTGCAGTAGTGAAGAGTCGGATGCATTGAGCGTAACGATTGTACCCGAGCCTTGCACCAACACGGCTCCGGTTATTACCACTTCCACGTTATCTACTACATTGGGTCAATCTGTTTCAATCGATCTGTTAAGTTTAATTT
This sequence comes from Cytophagales bacterium, assembly GCA_003537495.1. Lineage (GTDB taxonomy): Bacteria > Bacteroidota > Bacteroidia > Cytophagales > Cyclobacteriaceae > ELB16-189. The sequence continues at coordinate 5,523 of DPSB01000367.1, forward strand.
CAGATGCGGATG
>DPSB01000407.1 GCA_003537495.1 Cytophagales bacterium
TTATACTCATCTACCTTAGATTTAGCACCAACATTAAACTGCTCTTTTACTTGCTCCAACAATTTCAATTGGGCTTCGTGGTTTTGCTTGGCTATGGTGAGCATCTCAATATCCAGCAATACCTGCAGGTATTGTGTAGCTACAGTGTTCATCACATCTTGTGTGGTACGTTGTACCATATAGGTTTGGGCATCTAATTGCTCGTTGGAAGCGCGCATGTAGTTAAAAGAACTAAATCCATTAAAAACAAGAATATTAGCACCAATTGAACCTGAAACATTATCTCGCACACCATTTACGGCACGACCTAACTGCTGATTGAATGAGTTTCCGTTAAACTGACTTACTGAGACATTCGCACTCACATTAGGCCCTAATGAAGCAATGCCAGATAATTTCTGTGCTTGAGCTAACTCCAGATTGTTTCTTTCTGTATTTAGGAGCAAACTGTTTTTAAGCGCAAGGCGGATGGCATCTTCAAAAGTAACCAGACGTTGAGCCTGAACTCCTACCATCATTAGGCTAAAAATCAAAACCAATAAACCTCTCTTCATTGTTCTCTACATTTGTTATTCAACCTTTTCGTCTGATTCAATTGCGCCATCGGCTATCTGCACAATGCGCTTACCCCGTCTGGCATTTTCTTCGGAGTGTGTTACCTGAATGATGGTGATGCCTTCTTCATTCAGCTTCTGAAAAATATCCATGATATGTTTGCCTTGCTCTGAATGAAGATTGCCCGTGGGCTCATCGGCCAAGATCAATTTCGGTTGACCAACAATTGCGCGTGCAATACCCACTAATTGTTGCTGCCCACCAGAAAGTTGCTCCGGAAACAGATCTTTTTTAGCAACCATGTTAAAGCGATCCAGCATTTCGGCCACCATGCTTTTGCGCTGGCCTCCACTTACGCCTTTATACAATAGTGGCGTCTCTATATTTTCATACACCGTAAGTTCATCTATAAGATGGTAGGCTTGAAAAATGAAGCCGATGTAGTTCTTATGCATCTCGCTCTTTTGCTTCTCGCGCATTTTATGCACGGGTTCATCAAAAAAGTAATACTCACCAGCCGAAGGTTCATCCAGCATCCCTACAATATTCATTAAAGTAGATTTGCCCGAACCGCTGGGCCCCATAATGGTTAAAAATTCGCCTTGCTTTACTTCCAGGTCAATGCCCTTAAGAATGAATGTGCGCTGAAAACGAGAGTCGATGTACTTGTCGATGTTCTTTAAAACAATCATGAATTTTGGCTTTTGTTTGTGGAAGTCTTGCCAGCCTTGCCCCTATTGGCCAATAACATGCCAAGACCGTAATGTTGATTTAGACGCGCAAATACGCGATTAGTTGCACAAAATCACGTCCGTAACTGAAAAAAGGTGTCCGAAAGCGACCGGCTGACGCGATATTTTCGAGTATGCCCAATCAATCTTAATGACTCAATACACCAGCGGATACAGAATAACATCCACTCTTCGGTTAAGCCGCATACCGCGATAGGTTTGATTGGTATACACCGGATTGTCAAGGCCCCAGTCTTTAACGGAAATGGATTGTTCGGGAATGTCTTTATTGAGGAGTAATTGGAAGACTTCCTGGCTGCGCATCTGCGAAAGCCATTGGTTGTATTCCTTGCCTCCAATCGGGTCGGTGTGGCTTATCAGTTGAATCTGGTATTTGTCTAAAAGGTTAGGAATTGAATCGAGCCAATCGGAAAGCATTTCGGCCTGAAACTCATCGATATTGAAACTACCCCCGTTAAAGTAAATGCTTTTACGAAGTTCTTCCGGCTGTTGTGCAAATACCTCCGCACACAACAGCAAACAAAAACCGAAAATCAAACGGCTGGCTGTCATGTTTCGAATTTAGCTTTATGCCCCGAGAAAAGAAAGCATGCAGCGGATACCGGTTGTCAAACTAATACGTCAACCAAACCACTTTAGTGTTCTTTCCTTTTTCAACCACGGTTACAACCAACAGATTATCATAATCGCTATCGTCAAAATTCTGAAACTCCGTTTTGCCGGTAAGGTAATTGGCAAGACCCGGCACCGTGTTGGAGTGACCAGCTATTACAATTGTACCACCAGCAAATTTTTGCAGCATCTCGTCTATTTCTAACTTTTTTGAGGGATCATAACTTAAAACCGAAATTCCTTTTGCTTCGGCCAGTGGTGTAACTGTATTACGAGTACGCTTGTAAGGTGTTGAATAGATTGCATCAACTTTGGTTTCTTTTAAAACCTGAGCCAGGTGCTGCGCACGTTGTTTACCCGCTTCAGATAGATCAGGATCTTTAGGATCATCGGTTCCTTTTTCAGCATGGCGAACCAGAATAACGGTAGTTATGGTTTGCGCACCAGCTACAACACTTAGTGTAAGAAAGAAAAGTATTACGAGATATTTCATTGCATGTATTTATTTAAACTGATCTGAAACGGTTGTCGGGATATTGCAATCTGCTGTGCGCCTGGTATCGGCCAGGTGAATAATCTTCCAACCTGAACCATTGTTCACCAATTGAAATGCGTCTACCCCACAATGGCTAAACTTTTTGCCGATGTAAAATGCATAGTCCGTCCACACCTGCGCAAAATTTCCATCCACTTCAATTTTGGTGTTCCAGATTGGTTCGCTTAACGGCTCAGCACGAGGCGTGGCAATGGCTTTTAAAAATCCAGCAATAGAATTTTCCCGTCTTACTACCACATTACCAGTTTTATCTTTGGTAACGGTAGCCATCGTAATCTCTTTGGCAAATGCGCTGTGAACCATTGCGCTATCGCCTTTATTCATGCCGGTAAATAACCTTACAATAGGCTCCATAACGGCTTGCTCATTAGGTTGAGTTTGTGCCTGGGCGGCAACAATTCCCAGAAATCCACAGATAAAAAGAGTGAGTAGGCGCATAAGGTAAAGAATTGAAAGTTGAAAGATGCTTAACAAAACTGAAAGTT